>JAZOUT010000099.1:0-11676 GCA_045658305.1 Candidatus Aphodosoma sp.
GTGAAATTTACCGCTTGCCCTATATTCGTCTGATACAAAATAATAGCGCCCCTATGGATAGAAACAAGAACAGCATACAAATGGGTTATCAATGTAAGAATCCGTTTGTATGCTGTCTGTTTATCTTTATCTACATTTTCGTCAGTCGTTCATTTCCGTTGCCGTCTGCATTTCTGGGTACAGGCATTGAAAGGGGAAAGGTTTTCGGGGTGAATACTCTCCGCAGGAGGAAGATTCAGCCCGAAACGGCTTGCCGCCCGACCTTTCAACTTTCAAGGGTTATTGTACTACCTTCGCAGACGAGCAAAGGAAAGGGGCGAATGACGGAATCGGGAAACTAATATATCGTAGATTGATGATAGACCCAATAAAATATTATCCTGCAATAATGAAAAATGCACCGCCTTTTTGTTCGTTCATAAAAAAGTTGTACCTTTGTTCTAAGATGAGTTGTACATCAATGCAAATCACGCAAGTATGTAGAAATAAGAACAGTTGCCAACTCATTACCTCGTTCTCAAACATTCCGAATAAATATTTTATTCTTAGTGGATTATAAGATTATTCCAAAAATATTAGTTTATTTTGGTATAGTTAAATGTAAATACCAAATCAACTATTCCATAGCCCCTAACTGCGAATTGGGTATCATCGATGGTACGTGTTCCGCCTCCTAGATCTCCAACATTATTTGCTAGTATAGCCTTTCTAATCAATTCATTATGTACTCTAAGAATCGAACCATTATTTAATTCAATAGAGACATTAGCAAGACTTGTAGGGTCGATATATGGTTTGCCGTCCTTTATACCAATACCAACATCTGCATTCAACGAAATATCTCCAGCAAAGTTATGCTCTGTAACGAAGTAAATTTTTTGGTTTGTTTCGTGTAGATCCCAATCATCATCAAACACCATATTTCTTTTATACCATACTCCATTTCTACAATCCTTTCGTGGTATTGTTAAAGAAATAGCCTTATGAAATGTTGCACCAGATTCTTCACAAATACCATCTTTCCACACAACATCACTCGATGCTCTGTAGATTGCCAATCTCATTTTTGTTTGCAAAAACCTCATCCAATCCGTACCATCTACACGAAGAGCTGAAACACAAGTGTACAACACATCATTCTCATCAATAATATTGCTGTCAGTTATATTTTGTTTGATTAGTCCATCAGGCAAGGTTGGGGTATATGGCACAACAGATATAGTCGTATCTTGAGGATTTACATACACAAATGTACTGACATCATCGTATAGCGATGAATCATCACTAGTTTCACCATTCTCTTTAGGCATAACTATAACTGTTAGGTTTTGTTGTGCATATTCATCATCTATGTATGGTACATACTGAGTTGTTCCATCTTCCCCAATTTGATAGCCGTCAGTCCATTCTTCTTGCACCAATGGATGATATCCGACTGTTATATATTCTGGAATATCTTCAAAATTATCACTATACGGAACATAAAACTCGACCTCAAGATTTTGCAATTCATCGAGTGTCATTACATCTCCTCGAGTAATAGTTCCATCAAAAATACTGCTATACTTATCTCTATTCATATTTATCTCATCAAGCATTAGTGTTGCTAGATTATTATTACTGCGGGTGGAAAAATTAATTAAATTATCCATATACACACATTCGTAGCGATCTGTTTCTTTGACAGCCATTTCTGCAAAATCAAATATAAACTTTGAGTCTTCAGCGTTGGTTATTATACTGGCAACATCCTTGAGCAAACACAACTTATCAGACTTGCCTAAATCTAAATTAGTTGTATTAATTTCAAATTCATTCATCTTAGGGCTTTCAGAACAAGCAGTTGCACAAATAGCCAAAGTTGTGGCTATAGCAACTAAAATAAAACTTTTTCATAATTTTAAGGTTTTAATGATTAGTAAATAAGGTTAATCTATAGCGAAAATTCGCCTATATAGTCTTCATTATCTGTACGGATTGATATCTGATAGTAACCCTCTTCGCCAGATAGGATAATGGTTGTTGTGCATACACCCGATACACTACCATTCCAAATATCTCCAGTTGCAAGGTTAGTAACCACGATATCAGCATCGCCCAAGTCCTTATTAAATATAAGTGTAAGGACCTCGTTGCTGTAGTACGCCTCGATATCAGACTCAGTTATAGAGCGAGGTCGGATAACAGGCTTTGAAGAGATTGGGCTAATTTCAACTACCAAACCTGGATAAGCCTGTGGTAGAACCATTTGCGCCTCAGCACTTCCAAATGACACAAATGCCATAAAAAACACTAGTAAAAAAAACTTCTTCATAACTTGTAAATTTTGCAATTAAGTATGTACAAAATTACCAATAATATCGCATATAACAGCAAAAAAGAGAGGAGAAAAATCTCTCCCCTCCCACTTATACAGTATTGATTATCAGACTGTTAAATTTAGAGAGATTGTAAAAATCTCTCTACGTTGATTATCAAGTAGTTACACTAATACCTCCTTTTATATTATTTCTATGTTATTGATTTTCAATACATTACACTATCTCCCTGCAAACATATTCACCACTTCATTGACTAAACCACACTCAGAGAGTTTACTTTTAGCCTTATACTTAAGACGATATAGTGCTGCATCATCGATATCGAGAAGTAGGCATATTGAACGATTGGAAAGTCCTGATAACATATATATAATATACTTCATCTCTCTATCCGAAAAGCGAACATTGCCGTTCTTAATAGATGAAACAATATTATTATGATGCAAATTAACAAGTCGCTCTATATGGGCAATTGATTCGCCATCGTTTCTAATATTGTCAACAATCGACCTTACACGTTCTACGATTTTATATGATTCGCGAGAAGTATTGCCGTGTTCGTAGAATGTCTCGAATAAATCATTAAGATCAGACAACTTATTACCATAGACAGCCTGCACCTCTCTTAAAATGACAGATGAGTTATTTTCATAGTTTTGTTTAAGTTCACTAATCATCGAAATATATCTCTCTACTTCGTACCGTTGCACAATCATCCTATGGCGCATATATACAGCTATCGCAATTGCAACAAACAAGATAAGCAAAAATACAAAGACAGTTCGATTCCTCTCATTTTGCGCACGCTCCTTTGCAATATCAATATCCTGCTCCAATATCTCAATCTTAGCATTTAGAATTGGTAATTCCAAAATGCTTAGCAATAGCCCCTCTTGTTGTATCTTGTTCTGTCGCAACCAATAGTTGGCATTGGCATCATCTCCCAAATTTTGATAAACAATAGATTTCAAGTACTCCACTTCAATAGTGTTTGGGTTATCGAGGTCATCTGCCAAACATAAATATTCAATAGCCAATTCTTCATTTCCGTAGAAACTATACAATATTGCTTTATACAAATTTCTTTTCAGATCAAATCCTTCGTATAAATCATCACTATCTAAAATGTATACATATTGTTCTAACTCTACGAAACGAGAGGTATAAACATATAAATCACAAAGTTTATCCACCACGTAGCAATAAATGTCATCACATCCTATTTGAGAAGATTTTTCTATCACAGACATTAAATACTCTTCGGCTGAATTATATTCTTTCAGTTTTATGTATATCTCACCTATATCTAATAGACTATACAGCATATGAAACTCCAACGACAACACATTAAAAATGTCATACGCTCTCATATATACAGTTAAAGCATTGTTGTATAAGCACTCTCTGCCATATATATCCCCCATAGTACGGTAGACAAGACCCAATAAGCGTGGATTATCACAATACTGCAACGACTTCTCAGCCTCCATAAGAGCATACATCGCCTCTGCACTTTTACCTGCATTAGTCATCACCAAGCCATGTTGATACATAGCCCTAGCACGCTCTTCGTGGCGGTCACTTTCGTAGTAATAATCGAAGAGCGGGCGCGTAAGGCTATCGCAGTCAGAGTCCACGCGACTATAATATAACGCTTCGCTTAATGCAAGGCGGTAGTGCGCCTTATCGCGCTTGCCGTAGACACGATCGGGGTCAACACGCGAGATAAGCCTTAGTGCCGAGTCGGGATAGTCGATAGCAACACGCTCCGATTGCTCGATAAGAGCAAGAGTATCGGCAGACGTGCTACAGCCAACACACACAGTCATCAACAACAATACTATATATCGCAGACCTCGCATAGGAAATGGAAATTATAGCATCAAAGATAACAAAAAGTATTTACAATGCCACACTTAAGAGGGTATATTTTATTCTAACAAAAATGTAGTAGGCGTGTCATTATGACACCAAAGATAGTGATTTATACTTAAATAACCTAACTAATAGCGATATATTTATAGTGCAATATGGTAGGAAAACACTGAGGGTGACTAAAAAGTAACTTATCCAGCCCCAACCTAAGAGAGTGAATAAAAAGATGTAGTTTTAGGCTTGCGAAGCCCGAAAAAGCGGAGTTTACTTAAGCGTAAATGAGCATTTTAAGGGCAAGCGTAACGACAAAATACACTTTTTAGTCACTCTCTTATTGTGTATAACTTATTACCAACCCCCAATACTGAACATATAATCCTCTATCTTCCCCAACTCTCTCTGTCTAACGAGCGGTAACCTATGGCCTCAGATATATGGCTCGACTCGATATTTGCCTTACCCCCAAGGTCGGCTATTGTGCGCGCTACCTTAATGATGCGGTCGTAGGCGCGGGCAGAGAGGTTCAAACGCCCCATAGCAAACTCCAGAAGCTGGGCACACTCCTTATCCAATGGTGCAAACTCGCGCAACATCGAGCTATTCATCATAGCATTGCAATGGATATTAAGACCCTTAAACCTTTCACGCTGTATCTCACGCGCCGCAACTACACGACGACGTATCTCAGCACTCGACTCCACAGCCTCGTTGCTCGACATTGCCGATATAGAGACAGGCACAACTTCGATGTGCATATCAATTCTATCCATCAAAGGTCCAGACACGTGCGCCATATAGCGATGTACGGCAGCCGCAGAGCAAGTACACTCCTTCGTTGGGTGGTTGTAGTAGCCACAAGGACAAGGATTCATTGAGGCTATAAGGGTGAAGTTTGCAGGGTAGTCCACCGAATACTTCGCGCGCGAGATGTTGATATGCCTATCCTCCAACGGCTGACGCAACACCTCAAGTACATTGCGACCAAACTCTGGCATCTCATCGAGGAACAATACGCCATTATGTGCCAACGAGACCTCGCCAGGCTGTGGCGACTGGCCACCACCTATAAGCGCCACCTGCGAGGTGAGGTGGTGTGGCGCACGAAAGGGTCGCTGCGTGATAAGACCTCGATGTGAGCCTATCTTACCCGCTACGGAGTGTATCTTAGTGGTCTCAAGAGCCTCATCCAAAGTCATAGGCGGCATAATCGTAGGCATACGGCGCGCAAGCATCGTCTTACCAGAACCTGGCGCACCCACCATAATGACATTATGTCCTCCCGCAGCAGCAATCTCCAAAGCACGCTTCACGTATGCCTGACCCTTGACATCGGCAAAATCCTCGGCATACAACTCCTCACCCACAAGTTCGTTGTCGCAAGGATTATACTCTGCTACAGTATATGGCTGCCTACCAGCAAGTATCTCACATAACTCCAATAGCGACGCTACGCCTATACACTCGACACCCTCAACGATAGCACCCTCGGCACAATTCTCCTCAGGCATAAAGACACGCTTTATACCTCTGTCACGCGCCAAGGCCACCAACGACAAAACGCCCTTCACAGGGCGCAACGTGCCGTTGAGCGAAAGTTCGCCTATAAACATCGACCCCTCGATAAGATCGGATACAATCTGCTCTGTGGCAATGAGTATACCTATGGCTATCGGCAGGTCATACTGCGAGCCCTCCTTACGCAGGTCAGCTGGGGCGAGGTTTACAACAGTCTTCTTAGCAAGTAGCTTATAACCAGTATTTTCAAAGGCCGCCTGTATACGCTCCTGACTCTCCTTGATAGTGTTATCAGGGAGTCCCACAATGGAGAGTCCTATGCCACCACCTGCGACATTTACCTCGGCAGTGACCTCGACAGCCTCTATACCCGCTATCGCTCCTGTATTTATTCTTACAAACATATCTTAAAATGGGGCATCATCAAAACTATGCTTTGCGGGTGCTGGCGACTGGATATCAAACTCGCCACCTCCCGACATCATACCACCAGAGAAGCCTCCTCCTAAACCAGCAGGGGCAATACCCATCGCAGTGCTTGCCGAAGAGTTATAGTCGTCATACTCCTCCTTTTGGTTATAACCATCACGACCGCTCATCACAGAGGCTGTAACCGACGAGTCGGCATCCGCAAACTTAGCCTGATCCTTGATAAAGCGCAATGGCACATCCGTAACCTCACCATTACGGTGCTTAGCAATGATAATCTCTGCTATACCCGCTGTTGGAAGACCACTCTCCGTAGTTGTAAGACCGTAATACTCAGGACGGTGGATAAATGCTACTACGTCAGCATCCTGCTCGATAGCACCCGACTCACGAAGGTCGGAAAGCTGTGGTCGCTTCGAACCACCACGGTTCTCGACGTTACGACTCAACTGCGACAGAGCGATGATAGGAACATTCAACTCCTTGGCAATAGCCTTCAGCGTACGCGAGATGAGCGACACCTCCTGCTCACGATTACCGCGTGTTTCAGGAGTTGCAGCTGTCATAAGCTGCAAGTAGTCTATAATAATAAGCTTTATATCGTGCTGAGTCTTTAGTCGACGCGCCTTAGATCGGAACTCATACACCGAGAGGGCTGGGGTGTCATCCACAAAGAGTGGCGCACGACCAAGGTCTACGGTGTTAGCCTCAAGGTGCTTCCACTGCTCGGCAGAGAGGTTACCCGTACGCAAATCCTTAGAGTTAAGTTGCGTCTCGGCAACAATAAGACGGTTCATAAGCTGCACCGACGACATCTCCAACGAGAAGAAGGCTACAGGTGTCTTAAACTCCACCGCCATATTTCGCGCCATAGTAAGCACGAAGGCAGTCTTACCCATAGATGGTCGCGCCGCGATGATGATAAGGTCCGATGGCTGCCAACCGAGGGTCACACTATCGATATCAGTGAAGCCAGAGCGCACACCGTTGTACTCACCCGCCGTCTTTGCCGCCTCCTCAATCTGCAACAACGCCTTGCGCAAGATGTCAGATGCCGACTGCACCGAACGCTTCACATTACCCTCCGATACACGGAATATCTCGCGCTCGGCAAAGCCTATGAGTTCGTTAACATCAATCTCCTCGTCGTAAGAGCGACGCTGTATCTCTGTTGCGGAGCGTATCAACTCGCGCTGAACATACTTCTGCGCAATAATCTTGGCGTGGAAGTCGATATGTGCTGCAGAGGCCACCTTCTGTGTCAGCTCCGCCATATATGGCGCACCTCCAACCTTCTGCAATAGCTTCTGCGCCTTAAGACGCTCAGTCACGGTGAAGAGGTCGATAGCCTTCATCTCTATCGATAACTCCTGAATAGCCTTAAAGATTATGCGATGCTCCTCAAGGTAGAAGGACTCCGTTTTGAGGTACTCCTGCACATCGATGATAGCATCCTTTTCGAGCATCAATGCACCCAGTACTGCCTGCTCAAGCTCTACCGCCTGTGGTGGCACAGTAGCATCCAAGCCTGTCAAATCGGCAAATGCCTCGCTATTATTCTCCGAAGATTTTTTATATTGTTTCGCCATAGTCAGTCACACAAATTATGAAAACATCCACAAAATTAACTATTTTTTGGAGAACAACCCATATTTTACACCTACAATTTATTATTAGTTGTTACGAGTTATAAACATTGGAGTGTTGATAAAATAGAGAATAACTGTTAATGTTACATATAGTTTCCAAACTATTAGACATCTCGCAACACTAGTGTCTCGTTAATTTTCTTGTGCATCCTTTGAAATACTTGAAACACAGCAAGTTGTATCGATATTTTGATTCTGTCGATTTGAAATTTTATCTTTGGTGAAATTTTATAAATCGCTATGAATCAAGGAAAATACGTTTTTGCTCAATTAGCAGAGTTTTTACCAAAGGCGATGGGCAATAGAGTTGTTTTTCAAATAGATAAAGCAACATCTATAGGTTAAATCATTTTGGGGAACAACCGAAAATGCTGTTAAGATTCAGATCTACGCAGCAATCATAGCCTATTGTTTGGTAGCCATCGTTGTCCACGAACTCAAGAGCGAGAAAAGTATCTACACAATTCTACAGATACTAAGCATTTCCCTACTGAATAAAACACCTGTAAATCAACTACTTACAAATCGCAATTACAGATACAACGAAGAGTCTGATTGTAACTTGTTGTTATTCAGCCAGTTTAAACGAGACACTAGTGATCTTTGCACAATAATCATCAATACTATGAAACTATTTTTTATTACTTTTATCACAGCATTAACACTCATATCTTGCGAAGGTTTACTGGAAGAGCCTATTACTCAGCAAGATATAGTTGGTACTTGGAATTTTTATACTTTAGAAGGAAATAGGTATGGAAAGATAACAATCGACCAATATGGTAATTGTAGCCTTACCTACCATGGATTTGGCCAATATAAATATGAAGAGAATGAATATGAATACGTGAGTGGAACATTTAATGTATCGGGCAATAGGGTTATTATTGATATTCCATCGTGGAAGTCTGGTACGTTTAAGATAATTACGTCGCGTAAACAAAGTAACAGATTTCTTATAAACCTAGATATAAAGGGCAATACAATATATATGGCGGATACGCTTATTCAAAAGGATGAAGTAAATGCAACGTTATTTATGATTGGTTCTGCAAACTGGTAGTATTTTTTCTTAATTATGTTCTAACCTTTAAACATTTATATTCAAAAAAAGCACTATCTTGGCTTGCGATCATCAATTAATTTGTATCTGATCGATACCCAAATAGCGAATACTATAATAGAAAGTTATAGGAAACGATTGGGCCACTTTGTAATTGTACCAATCTTATGCTTTATGCTTTGTCAAACAACTCTTATACAAAAAGTAGCCAAATTCCTTGATTAAACAAAAAGTCTGGCTACTTTTTTAGTTAATCATTACATATTTCTACTTTACCACAAATATCACATCTGCTAAACTTTTGTAATGATTACCTTTAAACTTGAAATTAATTTCTTTCAAAGAATATTCATTAAAATTATCAAGATAATCTTTTATTTTAGGTTCTAACAATGCAAATGCTCTTTTCATTTTCCAAGACTCATTCATATCTGTAGAATCAACCAAAATTACAAACAATCTATTCTCAGCTCCAAATCGCATTTCCCCTTGATTAGTATACAACCAAGTAATTAGTTCTAACTCATTGGATTGTGCTTCAGCAATAACCTCTTTTCTTTTGCTTTTTAATTCATCAAGAATATCATTCTTACCTATTTCTGCCAGCTTTTCAGACAATGTATAAAGTTGTTGAGAATATGATTGGGTGCTGTCCACTGTAATCCCAACTTCTTTTGCTTTCTGTTTCAACCATGTAAGTTCTCTTTTTCCTAACTTAGTTTTCAGTTTTTCATTCAAGTATTTATTTGGAAAAAATGTAACTTTCAAATCTATTGGATTATTATTCAAAAAGAAATCAACACTTTTTATTTCACCCACAGCTGAAATAACTTTTTTATGTCGTTTGAAAAGTGATTCTATTAGATAAGATGTCCAATTATTATACCAGCTTGTTTGAACATAATTCCAAGTATTTTCAGCTATTTCATTTTGTTTACTTAGTAACTCATCGTATTTGCTAATAACCTTAACATATCTACTTACAAGATGTTTGTCCAAAGAATTATTCCGATCTCCTCCCCAAACATAATGGCGAACTTTATATAAATCGTTCTTTAGATTTTGCTCATCTACGCCCATCGTGTCATACCATTCATGATTCCTTTCATTCAAGAATGTATCAAGCAATTGCATAGCGTTAGGCATTGTTTCAAGCTTTGTAAATAATTCTATATTTTGCTCTGCTATTTTTGATGAAGTCAAAGTAATTCCACTTTTTTCAAGGAATTGTTGAATTTGTTTTCCTCTACAAACAGATCTCACTTTTAACCACATCAATGCATTATCATTAGAGTTGAATGCAAAAAGATTTTGATTTCTAAACTCTTTATCCCATTTCTCAAAATTTGTCATAACATCAAACTACTTCATTGTACACACTAAAAGAATCTCGCTGCTACCTGCAACACTACCCTTTCCTCCTCTTCCTGAACTATATGTTTTTCTTTCAACTTTGACATTGCGATATGGCCTTATTAGATTAACCATAGTTTCTATATCAGGATAACTTCGGTCATTATAACTTACTAACCAAGTAGGTATATGAGTAGCTCGCTCAAACATCAATTGTAGGTTTGATATAGCTTCGCTATTTTTATCAAAACCACTATATCTTTTAGGTTCATACCGTTTCGTCCCATTTACAAATTTTTTGTCTTTCCAATATTCCACGTATGTTTCTAATAAATGATAAAATGACTGATAATCAGCATGACTATTACAATATGGAGGATCGAAGTATACCAAATCAACATCTTTTAACGTTGGCAATAAATCAAGAATATTCTCATTGTAGCTAACATTATCTTTGGAATTATCAAAAACAGCAGCATTGTATTCTGGCAACAAATCTAAAAATATATCCTTTAATGGTCGTATCAAACTGCGATTACGCTTTATACGCATTGGATCAGAAGCATAAGCCATGGCCTGAGTATGAGCAAAATGTCCCATCGTCACTTTTCGAGTCATACTTCGACACATTATAGATAGAGCCAATGCTTGTTTATATTGATTACTTAGTTTATGTACATTACTACGGAAACTATCAGCAAAAGCTGCGTCTTCAGCTAAAAAGAATAAATCTGAATACAATTCTTCTATTAAATTAAAATTTAAAGGATTATTATTACTTGAGAACAAAATTTCTATATCCGTTGAATCAAGTTTATTATCAGAATTCTCAATGAGGGCCTTTCCTATTGAATTGTTAAAACTAAGAAAGTCGTTTGTTATAACCTTCTTTCCAAATTGCTTAAACATATAGGCAATAGACTGAGAACCAGAGAATGCATCTAAAACAGTATTGACATTCTCAGGTATAAATTGTGCAATCCAACCTCTATGAATATGCTTTGCTCCCAAATATTGAGGTTCTGGGAATCTGTAATCTAAATATTTTGTGTCTTCAAATAGCATAACCTATTATTTTATTGCAAAAATACTTGTTTTTTGTCAATTTAAGATTACTCTTTCTCTATTATTTTATTTTTATTCATATTCTACCATTACTACTGATGCAATAAATTTTGCACAGTAGTGGTTAATATGTTAAACATAAGCAAGTTACAAGCGTTCTTTGATTTTTTGATTTGAATTTGTTGATTGTATTTTTGTGGGTAAAACCCTAAAAGTATGCATTTCGGCAAGTTTGTGTTTGCTCAAATAGTGGAGTTTATCCCTAAATATGAGTTTGAAAAGTGTGTTAAACGCTACAACGGAGATTATCACGCACGAAGTTTGAATTCCTACAACCATCTTCTTCAACTTATATTCGGACAGATAACAGCGTGCACTTCTCTTCGTGATATATGTTTGTGTCTAA
>JAZOUT010000100.1:0-1590 GCA_045658305.1 Candidatus Aphodosoma sp.
ATGTACTCGACTACACCAAACAGACAATGGTGGCTTATATAAGCGAGGCAGAGTTAGATCGTTTGTGTGGCTACATCACCGAATATAGTTTGGGCGACACCCCTCGCGAGGTATCGCCCGTATCGGTTGATTCAGCACTCAAAAGCATCGACCTGATGCACTTCGGCTGGAACATCGGCAAGGCATTCGGCAAGAAACGCATTCACACCGCCACATTCATTAAGAATGTCTTTGCTCACGCTCTCCGCGACATCGAAGTCTCAACCATCGAACGCAAGATGTCGCACACCGAGTCTGAATGTAGGATTAAGTTGGAGAGAGAAATTGGGTGAAATAAAATTTATCGCCTAGCCAATAATTTTACAAACTCCCATCCAAGACCAACTGCAATAAATAATGGAGAAAAGAACAAATAAATTAACTCAAAAACATTATGACTTTGGCCCTTCTCATACTCTCTTAATTCCGTAATATCATTATTGTAATCAGCTATACAATGATCAAGATTGTTGAAATATGACTCTAAAACTGGATCAGCATTTTCTAGTATAGGGGAACTTAGTGAGTCTATGTTAATTTGTTGTTTGTTTTTATAGCAATCTGAAACATAGTCTTTTTTCTCTCTAATCCATTGACAAGTTATATGATAACTATTATGTATTGTCGAATCTGCGAAAAAACAAAAAGGGTATTCGTTTAGATTTGATAAAAGTCTCGATTCGTGTTTGCTTTCTATACGATCCAGCAATCTATCATACTCCCTATTGCAAAGGAACATACGACCATCTTGTACGACGCCATAAATACCAAAACAAGTAAATAATAAAACTAAAAAATGTGATACTCTCCAAAATTTATCACTTGGTGTATATAATTTAACAGCAAACAACCATCCTAAAAAAGCCACAACGAAAACTGTTATTAAAAGGCATCGTGGCGAAATTAGCAATTCTTCTATTAATAACATATCAATGATATAGTTTAAATTTATCACAAATTTACCCAAAACTTTTCAGACTTAGCATTTCACACCTCATATTTTATCATCACACACTCCACATTTTACGAAAATCTGCACTTTAACTCACCTTCAACCACCATCCAAAAGTTATTTTGCAGTTATATTTTGGTGGGTGATTTCACCATTATAACACCGATTTCCTTTGCCATCAAATCATTAAAAATAGTTCGCATATGGCAAATGAAATTACTTTTGATAAGCTGCCGCAGGCGGTGGGTTATCTGACAGAACAGGTGGAGCGAATCCACAAAATTGTGGCGGCATTGCAACCGCAGGCTACAACCGACAAGCATCGCATTGTCGAGATAGATGAAGCGTGCCAAATCACACGCAAGGCGAAACCTACTATCTACACGCTCGCACGCAAGGGGCTGATTCCTGCCTACAAGCGTGGCAAAAAACTCTACTTCTACGAAGATGAGTTGTTGCAATGGATTGAGTCGGGGCGAAAGCCATTACAGGCACTCAACCTACAAGAGCAAGCGGCAGAGATTGTCCTCGGCGTGAGACGCAAACCCAAAGGTGGACTTAACCTCTAATGCACTCGGCTATGAACAGTAAATTGACAG
>JAZOUT010000101.1:0-2027 GCA_045658305.1 Candidatus Aphodosoma sp.
GTAGACGAATTGTAATCTAGGTCTAGAAATTTCCTCGTCTACACCTTCGTTTTCGTTGATGCATGCAATAAATTTGGTGCATACATGTAATAGAATGATTGCAAACCGTCACGGTTTTACGATACGTGCATTGGCAATACAAGGTCTTGTAGGATGATGAAACGTTATCGTTGTCAAGTCATAGCCCTTTTCTGTACGTCTCCGCCTATTCTTCAAAGGACTATGCCTTGCTGACGGAGAATGTTTGTTTTTGTGACACATGATTATTCATGAAAATTGCCTTTGTCCCTGCGGATGGCGAACTTGTTTCGTGGCCAATTTGTGGCAATTTGTGTTCCTTTTTTCTTTTAGACATGAATTTTCATAAATCATCCATGAATTATCATAAATAATTCTTAAATTTGCTCCGTCTCATTAGCCCACAGTGGGCGGGTGGGTCAAGACATTTTGAGAAAGGACGTTTACGAACGTTATCTTCTACAATCGAATCTCGCAAATTTTGCAATATCAATTTTAGTATGTTTGTAATCAGTGATTTGAGAGTTGCTTATAAATTTAAGAAACAAACAAGAAACATAATTGCATTGAAATAGTTATTTTGTGTTTTTCTTGTTTCTCTTATTTGCCTTTTGCCTATTTGTATTGCATCAGCAACTCCATCATTCGACGGTCGAGTTTGTGGCCTTTGTAATTTTCGTACTTCACATCGCGGCGGTCGCTGTCCAAGACACCAAATGAGCCGTATAGATTCCACAAAGACCATCCCCAGCCATTCTCCTCGAACAAATCAAATTGGTCCTTCAACCACGCCAGAGCAACATCGTGCGGTGTGCGATTGTGGCAGCCGAACTCGCCTATATGTACATTACCGCCCGCCTCAATCCACGGTATCCAATTGCGTTTCAGAGTCTGGCGCAACCACTCCTTGTCGTAGATTTTGCCATTCTCGTTAAGCGGCCACGACAATTTATCTTTCGGGAAATACATCGGCCCATTGCCATATACCCAACTTGCTTCGTAGTGCGAAATTAGCATCGGTTGATAGCCACGTCCACTTTGTATGATGTTATCAACGTCGGTTAGTGCCATTAGCGGGCGATTACCCACATCCAAGCCATCAACGATTATGGTGCGTTTGGGGCTAACATTACGTATGGCCTTAATCAAGCGACGGGCAACCTTTTCGTATTTGGCATCCTCAATCGACGGAGCCTCGTTGATAAGGTTAAAACTCAAATATTTCGAAGAGTATGATTTATATCGCTCGGCAAACATACGCCAATGATACTCACACGCCTTCAAAGGTTCTTCATCCTCGAATAGATTGGTTGCGCCGTGTGGCGGATTGATGCAGTAGCCTGGTGCACGGTGGAAGTTCAGGTTGACGTGAATCTTGTATTGCTTGCCGAACTCAACAACGCGGTCAATCTCTTTCAAGATTTTCTCATCGACGTTATACCAGTCGTCCTCTTTACTCCAGCACCAATATGACAGCGGAATACGGGCGAAGTTAAATCCCCACTCGGCCATAATCTCAAAATCCTTCTCTTCGAATGGAGACTGCCAATCGGGATTGAACTTATTTAATAGATTAAAGCCTTTCCAGATGGGCATTTTCTTCGCTGGTAGAGGTGTGGGGGCGGGGACCTCTGAATTTGCATTAGCAGCCTTGAGTGCTGACGGAGCAATAGTTGTTGCAGCCGTTGCAGCGGCTAACATTCGCAGAAAATCTCGACGACAAATCTTTCTATTAATCATAATTACTTTATTTTAGAGTTAATTTTTCATTCTCTGTTTTTGCCTTCATTTGTGTGTTTTTTGTATAAAGAAATGCAACGTTTGTTGTGTACATCGCTTATTCTTGATAGGAATCATTTGTTCCTGTTGTTGGGAGGGTGAACGCTCAATACTGTGCAAAGATACTGTATTGTTTTTATACTTGAGCAGTGGTGATTGTTTTCTTAGCCATTTTATATGTTTGCAAAGTGAAGAATGTTTTCTGTGATTATGTATTCAGAAACGACAAG
>JAZOUT010000102.1:0-16339 GCA_045658305.1 Candidatus Aphodosoma sp.
GCAGCAAGCATTTCTTCGACTTTTTTGATGAATTTGTCGTGAACTTTTTGTACTTCTGCTTCGCCGTCTTTTTCTACGTCCTCAGGAAGACCATTTTTTTGTTCTTTTTTGAGTTTGTCGATAGCTTCGCGGCGTGCGTTGCGGATAGAAACTTTAGCATCTTCGCCAGCAGCATTGGCTTGTTTAACCAATTGTTTACGTCGTTCCTCAGTTACAGGAGGGAGGCAGAGGCGGATAACTTCGCCATTGTTTACAGGCATAATGCCGATGTCAGAGTTGATAAGAGCTTTTTCGACAACAGGCATCATATTTTTCTCCCAGCATTGAATTTGGATGGTTTTAGCATCAGGAGTAGAGATGTTAGCCACGTTAGAGATAGGCACCATACTGCCATAATAGTCAACGCGTACGCCATCGACGATGCGCACATTAGCTTTACCAGCGCGGATGTGAGCGAGTGCTTCGTCGAGGAACATAACAGCACCTTCCATGTCGTCAGATGCATTAGAGATAATAGGTTTTACTCTTTCGTCCATAATTTATTTTCAGTTATTAATGATTAGTTGTTAGTTATCAACGAGCATAGTCGTTTTATTGTGCAAAGATAAGATAATTTTATGATAGTTGCAAGTGTTTTTATTTAAAATTGTATTCATTCGACTATATTTGCCAAAATTTACCCAATATTTCACCTTTACTAACACGAAGGACATACGAATTTTTGTGATAAGTGAAAGCAGAGACAAACTTGTTTGAGCTATGTCGAACGAAGCAAAAATCTTGAGCGAAGCAAAAAATCCGTCCTCCTTATTTCTAGCAAACCTCTTCATAGGATAACCCTACCTTTAACTTAATTTTATTAGGGATAAATTCTTGTTATAATTTTGCGATTTTAGATATTTTTTGTAAATTTGCACGTTAAATAATGAATTAGGTAAATAGTATTAAAATATGAAAACAAAACCAAGATTAAGTTTCGGACAAATCCTGTCGATGAGTATGGGATTTTTGGGGATTCAAATGGGTTTTGCACTGCAAAATGCTAATGCGAGTCGTATATTGCAAACATATGGTGCTGATGTCGAACACCTTTCATGGTTCTGGATTGTGGCTCCACTGACAGGTATGATTGTGCAACCGATTATTGGTCATTATAGTGACCAAACATGGTGTAGATTGGGTCGTCGTCGTCCTTACTTCTTGGTGGGTGCAATTTTGACAGCTATTGCGCTTATTTTGATGCCAAATGCAGGTGTGTTTTCGGCATTTTTGCCTGCTGTGTTTATCGGCGCAGGCTTTTTGATGGTGATGGACGCAAGTATCAACGTAACGATGGAGCCATTCCGTGCGTTGGTGGCAGATATGTTGCCAGATGAGCAATCGACAGTAGGATTCTCGGTGCAAACATTCTTGATTGGTGTGGGTGCTGTGATAGGTTCGTGGTTGCCATACGTGATGTTGAATTGGTTTGGTTTGGGCGATGCAACATCGGCTTCGGGAGTGCCATTGAACTTGGTTTACTCGTTTTATGTAGGCGCGGCGGTGTTGATTATCACAATATTGTGGACAGTGACACATACAAAAGAATATTCGCCAAAAGAGTTGGCAGAATTTGAGTCGAAAGAAGCGGTAGAGGAGAAAGCTAAATTCACAGATATGTTCCGCGACTTTGTGAATATGCCAAAAACAATGTTGCAACTCGGTGTGGTTCAGTTCTTCTCGTGGATTGCATTGTTTGGTATGTGGGTATATACTACGCCAGCAGTGGCGCAACATATTTATGGCACATCGGATGCGTTGTCGCCACTTTATCAACAAGCAGGCGACTGGGTGGGTGTGATATTCGGCGTGTATAACTTTGTGGCTATGTTGTTTGCATTGTGCTTGATACCGATTTCGAAGAAATTGGGTCGTAAGACAACACACGCAATTGCTTTGGTGATAGGTGGTTTGAGTTTGATTTCGATGTATTTCATCACTAATGACCAGATGTTGATATTGCCTATGATAGGTATTGGTATTGCATGGGCCTCTATTCTTGCTATGCCATACGCAATATTGGCTCCAGCTTTGCCTGCTGGTAAAACAGGTGTTTATATGGGGATATTCAATTTCTTTATTACCATACCACAGATTATCAATGCGTTGTTTAGTGGTTTGATTTTGAAACATGTGTTTGGACTTGAGGCAATTTGGATGATGGTGTTGTCGGGCGCATTCTTGTTGATAGGTGCTGTGACAGTGATGTTTATTAAAGAGAAGAAATAATTGTTTATTTTTGACATAAGTACAAATTTATTGTTTTTAGGTTCACAAATTGAGATTGATATTTTATAGTTTTGTCAGGATAATAACTTTTTAAGTACAAGCCTTAAATCGTGACATGTTTTGTTAAGAAAAGAAATTAATTATCTATGAAGAAAACATTTATTTTAATATTATGCATTGTGTATTGTGCATTGTGCATTGAAGTAATGGCAACATTGCCTTTTCGCGATAAAAGATTAAAAAAGATGAAAGTGTATGAACGAGTAGAGCCTGCGTCGTGGTGGGCAGGGATGGAAAATCCTGAATTGCAATTGATGTTTTATGGAGTTGGTGTGGGTAGATGTCAGGTGGGAGTGTTAAGTGATGTGTTGAAAATTACGAGAGTAGAGCGTACAGAAAATCAAAATTATTTATTTGTGTATCTTGATACGAAAGATGCGCCAGCAGGTGTGTATGAGATAGTTTTGCGAGGTCCATTGAAAACTGCGACAGTGAAATATGAGTTGAAAGAGCGACGTGAAGGGTCGGCTATGCGAGAGAGTTTTGGCTCGCAAGATGCAGTATATTTGTTGATGCCAGACCGTTTTGCGAATGGTAACCCTGAGAATGATAATGTGAAAGGTTATTTGCAAGGAGTAGATAGAACAAGTCTTCATCAGCGACAAGGTGGTGACATCGAGGGTATAATTCAGTACTTGGACTATATTGCGGATTTGGGTATGACCGCACTTTGGACTACGCCGATACTTGATGATAACGATTCGCTTTATTCTTATCATCATTATTCGACTACTGATTTTTATAAAGTGGACCCTCGTTTTGGCACTAATGAAGATTTTGTGCGTTTGGTGGAAGAGTGTCATCGTCATGGCTTGAAATATATTATGGATATTGTGCCAAATCATGCTAATCCACGTCATTGGTGGCATAATGATTTGCCAGATTCGTCGTGGTATAATCAATGGTCAGAATTTACTCGTACGAATTATCAAGTGGCAGTAGTTACTGATCCATATGCATCTAAAGCAGATAGAGAGCAATTTGAAAAAGGATGGTTTGACACGAATATGACAGATTTGAATTATAATAATCCGTTGTTGTTTGATTATGTGCTTCAGTCGTATATCTATTGGGCGGAGTTGACTGGTTTGGATGGTTTCCGCGTTGATACTTATCCATATAATGATTTGAATATGGCATCGAAATTGATGGCAGGTATTCGTCGTGAATATCCAAATATGAATCTTGTGGGAGAGTGTTGGGTTAAATCGTTCCCTGAAATGGCTTATTATCAAACTGGCAATAATAATAAAGATGGTTTTGATTCTAATTTGCCTTCGGTTATGGATTTTATGTTGAAGGATTGGCTTGAGATGGCATTTGTAGAAGAAGAGGCTTGGAATAAGGGTGTTATACGTTTTTATAATCATTTTGCGCAAGATTTTTGTGTGCCAAATCCAAGCAATATTATGTGTATGCTTGATAATCATGATATGACACGTTTTGCTAATGCAGTAGATAATGATGTGAAAGTGGTTAAAATGGGTATGGCAATGTTGGCTACGGTGCGTGGTTATCCGCAGTATTATTATGGAGATGAGATACTTATAGAAGGTGGCAAGGGTGCGTATGAGGATGCGCGTAAGTGTTTTCCTGGTGGTTGGGCTGATGATAAAGTAAGTGCATTTGACCCTAAGCAACGTACAAAAGAGCAAAAAGAGGTGTATAATTACCTTCGTTCGATACTTCAATTCCGTAAGAGCTCAGAGGCAATTACAGAGGGTAATATGAAGCAATTCCTTCCTCATGATGGTATTTATTGTTATTTCCGCTATACAGATAATCAGACTGTTATGGTTGTTGTGAATAATAATGATAAGGCAAAAGAGGTGGAACTTAAGCGTTTCAATGAAATGAATATTGTGGGGCGTCAGGCTCGTGATGTTGTGACGGGTAAAGAGGTGAAATTGAAAGATACATATAAATTTGCAGGTAAGACGGTTACGATATTGGAAGTGTTGTAGTGTTGATGTCGAATGATTAAAAATAGGTTAAGCTAAATTTTTATTTTGGTTTAGCCTATTTTTTTGTAAGGAGAGATGTTTTTGAGTAATCGGATATTCTGGATTGTACTGAATGTCGGGTCGTTTTTTTGTTGTGGGATGTGTGTGGGTTGCTTTATAGTATATTTATAGTATATTTATAGTATATTTATAGTATGTTTATCCTATATTTATGGTATTTTTATAGTATGTTATAGATAGGATGGGGATTTGGATTGGTAAAAATGTAGTAAAGTTAGATTTGAAAAAATATTAGTTTTTTTGTTATTATATTCTTTTCTTATTTTGAAATACGAAAAAAATATATTATCTTTGTATGATTTATTATATTGGGAAAAATGGGTATGAATATGAATAGACATGTAATGAATTTTGGTGTGATAATGGGGTTGGTTTTTTCGATTAACTTTTTGATTACTACTGTGAAGAGTCTTGCTTTTTTGCAGTATGGTTTTGTGATGGTGATAATATATTTGGTGTATAGGTTTGCAGTACATTGTCGTGAGAATGTGATGGATGGTGTGATGTCGTATGGTTCTGTGTTGTGGTATGTTATGCAATTGTTTATGTATGGGTCGATGATTTCGGCTTTTGTGCGTTATGTGTTTTACATGTATATTAGGCCTGATTTTTTGGGAAATCAGTTGAATGAAACGATGCAGGCTTTGCAGGGAACGCCTATGGCTGAGATGATTACTAGGGATGTTTATCAACAGACTATAGAGATGATGACGCCATTGAATATGGCGTTGCAGTCGATTTGGGTGAATTTGATTTTGGGATTGTTGTTGGGTCTTGTTATGGCTGGGGTTGTGAGGAGGGCTGAGAATCCGTTTTCGGATGGTGGTTTTGAGGGGTAGTT
The DNA here is from genome assembly GCA_045658305.1 of Candidatus Aphodosoma sp. Classification (GTDB taxonomy): domain Bacteria; phylum Bacteroidota; class Bacteroidia; order Bacteroidales; family Paludibacteraceae; genus Aphodosoma. The sequence continues at coordinate 5,194 of JAZOUT010000102.1, forward strand.
TTTTTAGATAGAATTATTAATTTTTAATTAAGTATATGGATATTTCGGTAATTGTGCCTTTATTTAATGAGGCTGAGTCGTTGCCAGAGCTTTATGCTTGGATTCAACGGGTAATGAATGAGAATGAATTTACTTATGAAGTTATATTTATAAATGATGGTAGTACTGATAATTCGTGGAAAGTTATTCAAGATTTGAAGTCTAAATCGGAGAATGTACGAGCTATTCGTTTTCGTCGTAATTATGGCAAATCGCCTGCTTTGTTTTGTGGTTTCGAGCGTGCAGAAGGTAATGTTGTTATTACGATGGATGCAGATTTGCAAGATTCGCCAGATGAGATTCCTGAATTGTATCGTATGGTAATGGAAGATGGTTATGACCTTGTATCTGGTTGGAAACAAAAACGTTATGATAATACTTTGACAAAGAATATTCCTTCGAAAATATATAATGCTACGGCTCGTAAGGTGACTGGGTTGAAGTTGCATGATATGAACTGTGGATTGAAGGCTTATCGTAGGGAGGTGATTAAGAATATTGAGGTGTATGGTGAAATGCACCGTTATATTCCTTATTTAGCTAAAAATGCAGGCTATACAAATATTGGTGAAAAGGTTGTTATTCACCGTAAACGTCAATATGGTGTTTCTAAATTTGGGTTAGAACGTTTTGTAAATGGCTATCTTGATCTTTTTTCTCTTTATTTCCTTGATAAATTTGGTAAACAACCAATGCATTTCTTTGGATTGTGGGGTAGTGTGATGTTTTTGCTTGGTTTTGTGGCGGTTGTGGCTGTTGGTGCGATGAAATTGATAGCTTTGGCTAAGGGTATTCCAGCTCCACTTGTAACAGATACTCCATATTTTTATATTGCACTCACAATGATGTTGTTGGGTACGCAGATGTTCCTTTCTGGCTTTGTGGGCGAATTGATAAGTCGTTCAAATGCCGAACGTAATAAATATCATATTGCAGAAGAATTATGAATTTCGAAATTTTAATTGCTTTTCTACTTGCTGGAATTATCGTTTTTGGCGGGGTTTATATGCTTATGAATAGATTTTTTAAACAAGAATCTGAACGTAGAGCATACGAATGGCGTAAACAAAATAATGATATCGTGTTGCCTATACGATTGAGAGCTTATGAACGTATAGTATTGTTTTTATCACGTATTGAACCAAAATCTCTATTATTGCGTTTCGATTTTGTAGGAATGGATGTTTTGCAGTTACAACAAATGCTGTTGCAAGCAGTGCGTGATGAGTACGACCATAATGTATCTCAACAGATATATATTAGTCATGAAGCGTGGGCTTTGGTCGTAAATGCGCGTGAAAGTCTTACTCAATTGATAAACACTTGTGCTTCACAGTTGAGTGCACAAGCTGATGCTATGGAGTTGGCAAATTTGGTGTTAGTTGCATATTCATCAAATATTAAATCACCAATAGATTTGGCTATTGATTATATTAAGAATGAAATGAAGCAGTATTGATGCGAAGAGTCTTGGTTTACATATTGTTGTTAGTTGGTTTGATGTCGTGTACGTCAGAAGAAAATTGTATGCAGGATTTGAATTTTTCAATGAAAGCAGAGATTTATCGTATGGTATTTGACTCATCAATTGAGCAATTTGTGCCTGAGAAATATTCTGTTCCAATTTCATTAAATGGGCTCGGACTTGATTCGTTGTTGTATGATTCAACATTCACATCAACATTGAATATTCCTCTTCAAAAGCTTGATTCTCTTTCTTCTTTTGTGTTAATAACCACCATTCAAGTTGATACAAATTATGTTACCACAAAAGATACTATTGATTTCTATCATGTTAATTCTGAGGAATTTATTTCTATTGAATGTGGTTGTGTCGTTACTAATGTTATCACAGGTATAGCACAAACTACGCACCATATAGATTCAATAATAGTTGTTTCTCCAGAGGTTAATTTACAGTCAAAAAACAATATTAAAATCTATTTGAGTCAGCGATGAAGAGGGGGGTGATATTTTTGTTGTGCTTTGTGGCTTGTGCATTTTGTATTGATTTAAATGCTCAATTTTCTAGCATGAGCAATAATTCATCGTCGTATAATAGTGATGAAGAATATAATCAAGGTCCTAAAGTAAAGCAACTCCAAGGAGATGTTTTTCGAGGTTTGTCTGTTCATGCTGATATAGGGTCCCCGATCATCTCTCTTTTAGGTGGTTATGCTCGTAGTTATGAAGTGCAATTAGATGTAAATCTCTATCGCCGTTTGTATCCAATATTCGAAATGGGGTATGCTACAGCTCGAAAAGAGGCTATATCAAAGATTGTATATGATACTAAAGCTCCATTTTTTCGAGTGGGGTTGAATTATGGATTGTTGAAACCATTTTATGATGATGGTACCGAGCGTTCGGTAATATGTTATCCTTTTGTTGGGTTGCGATATGCCTTTTCTCCAGTTACTTATAATCTTTCAAATGTAGTGATAAAAGATGAGTATTGGGGTACTTCAACAGTTGACAATTTTAGAAATAATGTAGAATATGCTGGTTGGATGGAAGTTGTAGGCGGAGTGAGAGTTGATTTATTCAAAGGCTTTACACTAGGATGGTCAATACGATTGAAAACATTTTTGCATACTTCGGCACCTGATAAATCTTATGTTTGGTATGTTCCTGGATATGGTAAATCATCAGGTATGGGCGTAATGTTTAACTATACAATAGGTTATACTTTTTATACAGGCGAAAATACAAAATGAAAAAAACACTACTGATATTTATTGTACATTGCGTATTGAGCATTGTGTGTTGTAACGCTCAGCATAAGCATGAAATGCGTGCTGCATGGATAGCAACTGTGGCTAATATCGACTGGCCACAACGTGGTTGTTTTGATGTTGATTCTCAAAAGGTTCAAATGATTGAGATTCTCGATAGTCTCGCATCATTGAAATTTAATGCTATTGTATTTCAAATACGTCCAACGGCTGATGCTCTTTATCAATCTGATTTAGAGCCTTGGTCGCTTTTTTTGACTGGTAAACAAGGAATTGCTCCTAGTCCTTTTTATGATCCATTGGAGTTTACGATTGCCGAAGCACATAAGCGTCAAATTGAGGTGCATGTATGGCTTAATCCTTATCGAGTGTTGAATGTCAATGATTTGAAACTTTTAACCCCTAATCATTTATATTTTCGTAAGCCAGAGTTATTTGTCAAATATGGTAAACAATACTATTTTAATCCAGGACTCGATGAAACTCGCTTATACCTAAATAATGTAGTAGCTGATATTGTTACTCGTTATGATATTGATGCAGTGCATTTCGACGATTATTTCTATCCTTATCGAGTTGTAGGTGAGGAATTTCCAGATGATAAAACATTTGCACAATACCCTCGTGGATTTAAAAGTAAAGATGATTGGCGTCGTAATAACGTAAATCTTATTATTCAGGAACTTAGTCTTACTATTAAATCTATAAAACCTTGGGTCGAATTTGGTATTAGTCCATTTGGCGTTTGGCGTAATGCCGATCAAGATATCAATGGTAGTGCAACACAAGCAGGTTGTACCAATTATGACGACCTTTATGCAGATGTACGTCTTTGGTTGCGTAAGGGGTGGATTGATTATGTTGTACCACAGTTATATTGGGAAATTGGTAAGAAAGTAGCAGATTATGAGGTGTTGGTTGATTGGTGGAGTAAGAATAGTTTTGGCCGTAATCTATATATAGGCTTGTCTGCATCTAATTTAGGTCATGGCAAAATAGAGGCATGGAAACGACCAAACGAACTTTGTCGTCAATTGGCCATGAATAAAAAACACCCAGCCACAAGCGGTGCAGTCTATTTTTCTTGTAAAGGTTTGTTGCGTAATGCACAAGGATTGTGTGATAGTCTTCAGCATACTTATTATAAATATCCAGCTCTCAATCCTGAAAACAAGAATCTTAGAGGTTTTTCTTCTGCTGCACCACGCAATCTTCGCATAGAAAATGGTAAACTTCGTTGGGATGCCGTAATTGACGAGGATGGTTATCAAGTAGCTTATTACGTAGTTTATATGTTTGATGCTTCGTCAAACGAATTAGATACAGAAGAGCCATCAAATATATTAATGAAAACAAATAATACCGAAATAGACCTCTCAACCATCGATACAAAAGGATTGAAACGTGTAAAATTTATAGTGACCACAATCAACCGTTTCCGTCAAGAAAGCGCAGTTGTTGATACAGTTACTTATACATATTGAGATTGAAATTTAGTTATTAACTCCTCTTAAATATGAAATTTCTTGCAATCATACCAGCGCGTTATGCTTCTACTCGTTTCCCTGCAAAACCATTAGCAATATTAGATGGGAAGCCTGTTATTCAACATGTTTATGAGCGAGTGTCAACTTTATTAGATGCAGTCGTAGCCACTGATGATCAACGTATTTTTGATATAGTCGTAGGATTTGGTGGTCAAGTAGTGATGACATCCAATGAGCATCGCACTGGTACTGATCGCTGTTTCGAAGCATACAATAATTTTGGAGTAGAGGCAGATGTCGTTATCAATGTTCAAGGTGATGAACCATTCATTGCCGAAGAGCAAATAAAACTATTAATGCAATGTTTCGACAATCCACAAACCGATATCGCAACGCTCATTAAGCCATTCCCTTCTGGCACACCTTTCAGCGTATTAGCTAACCCTAACATACCGAAAGTTATCACTAATCCACAAGGGCAAGCCATATATTTTTCTCGTAGTGTAATCCCATATTTTCGAGGAAAAGAAAACGAAGATTGGACATCATTCTATACATATTACAAGCATATAGGCATTTATGCCTACCGAGTTCAAATCTTAAAACAAATAACACAATTAACACAAACACCGCTCGAACTAGCAGAATCACTAGAGCAACTTCGTTGGCTCGAAAACCGATTAACAATTCAGACCGCTATCACAAATATTGAAACAATCGGTATCGATACCCCCGAAGATTTACTCAAAGCCGAGCAATATTTGCAACAAAAAAAGCAGTCAAAATAATACCCACTCACAGTGTGTATTCTGCTCCTAAAATTCCTAAATTTAAACATAGGATACAGCATACTGCAAGCAAGGTGCACCTTACCTTCAAAATACACACTCACAATGTGTGTTCGTCATGAATTTAAACACCAAAAATATATCAGTTATGAAATTTAAAAGAATACTTCTCAAGCTTAGCGGCGAATCGCTAATGGGAAACAAGCAACATGGCATCGATGACCAACGTCTATCTGAATATGCCGAACAAATAGCCGAAATCACACGTATGGGCATCCAAGTCGGAATCGTTATCGGTGGAGGTAATATCTTTCGTGGTTTAAGTGGTGCAGGTCGTGGTTTTGATCGTATCAAAGGTGACCAAATGGGTATGCTTGCAACTGTGATTAATTCCCTTGCATTAAGTTCAGCACTTGAAACTAAAGGCGTTAAAGCTCGTGTTCTTACAGCAGTACGCATGGAGCCAATTGGCGAATTTTACACTCGCGACAAAGCTGTTGAAGCTCTCGAACGTGGCGAAGTTGCAATCTTCTCTGCAGGTACAGGCAATCCATATTTCACAACCGATACAGGCTCATCACTTCGTGGTATCGAAATCAAAGCCGACGTAATGCTCAAAGGTACACGCGTTGATGGTATCTATACTGCAGATCCAGAAAAAGACCCAACAGCAACCAAGTTTGATGAAATCACTTATGATGAAATTTACAATCGTGGACTTAAAGTTATGGACCTTACAGCCACTACAATGTGTAAAGAAAATAATCTCCCAATTATCGTTTTTGATATGGATACAGTAGGTAATCTTGTCAAAGTAGTATCTGGCGAGAAAATTGGTACGTATGTGCATAATTAAATTTTTTGGAAAATAAAAGTTATCTTTTTGAGGGCATTAATATACTAATGCTCTCATTTTTATATATTTTTTTGTTAAAAAATAAAAAAACATATAAAAAGTTTGTAGTTTAGAAAAAAAGTTGTAACTTTATGGCGCATTTTAGGAGTGGTATATGATAATGTAAGTGGAGATTGAATTTTGTTTTTGAGAATTAATTATAAATCTAATATAATGAATTACTTGAGATTTGACAGGCTGTTGATGACGAACTTGGAGAAGTCGTTGGATAAAGAGATGTTACGCACAAATCGTGCAGGAGCCTATTCGAGTGGTACTATCGTTGATTGTAATACGCGTAAGTACCATGGATTGTTGGTTGTTCCAGTTGAAGAGCTTGGGGGCAACCATGTTTTGTTGTCTTCGTGCGATGAGACTGTGATTCAACACGGAGCAGAGTTCAATATCGGCTTACATAAATATGCAGGAGATTATTATAGCCCTCGTGGGCATAAATATATTCGCGAGTTCCGCATGGGTTCAGTTGCAACTACCATTTATCGTATCGGTGGTGTGATTTTGCAAAAAGAGCGTATTTTGGTCTCTAACGAAAATCGTGTGTTAGTAGCATATACATTGCTTGAAGCTCATTCTGCAACTACGCTACGTTTGCGCCCATTCCTCGCATTCCGTAGTGTGAATAAATTGACTGAGCAGAACACTGTTGCTTGTACTGATTATGCAGAAGCAGAAAATGGTGTATCATTCTGTATGTATGAAGGTTATCCTAATCTTGTGATGCAAACGAATAAGCAAGTGCAATGGGTGTCAGAGCCTAATTGGTATAATGGAGTAGAGTATCTAAAAGAGGCCGAGCGTGGTTATGCATTCAAAGAAGATTTGTTTGTACCAGGATATTTTGAACTCTCTATCAAAAAGGGCGAAACCGTAGTATTCTCTGCAGGTACAGATGCCATTTCTCCTCGTAAGATGAAACGTTTGTTCGAAGAAGAGAAGGAAACAAGAATGGAACGTTCTGATTTTATGGCATGTTTGAAAGCTTCGGCTGATCAATTCCATAATAAATTATCTGATGGTTCTTATCTTTTGGCAGGTTGCCCATGGTTTGATTATCGTGCTAGAGATCAATTTATTTCTCTCCCAGGTGTTACGCTTTATGCCGATAAAGATAAGGCTTTTGATGAAATAATGACGTATGCATCAGTAGCTTTGCGTGAATTTATGAATGGAGAGCCTGCAACAACTCATTTGAAAGAGGTTGATTCGCCTGATGTATTGTTATGGGCTGTATGGGCTATTCAACAATATGCTACTGTGAATGGCGCAGAAGTGGCTGCGAATAAATATGGTCAGTTGGTATTTGATATTGTCAATTATATTCGTCGTCAGCAACATCCAAACCTTGCAGTGCATGACAATGGACTCTTGTTTGTTAATGGAAGAGAGCGTCCTGCAACATGGATGAACGCAGTAGAGAATGGTTGGCCGATTACTCCACGTACGGGTTATGTGGTGGAAATAAATGCTTTGTGGTATAATACGTTGAAATTTGCTGCGGAGTTGGCTACTGCGCTTAAAGCAGAAAACCAAGCGGATTTGTTTGATTATCAAGCAGGTATTTCAGGGCAATCGTTGGTTGCTAAATTCTGGAATGGCACATATCTCTATGATTATGTAGAGGGCGATTATTGCAATAAAGAGGTTCGTCCAAATATGTTGTTTGCAGTATCGTTGCCATATTCGGCATTAGATAGAAAACAACAAAAATCAGTTGTAGATATTGTTACTCGTGAGTTGTTGACAATTAAAGGTTTGCGTAGTCTTAGTCCAAAGAGTGGTATGTATCGTCCTGAATATATAGGAGGTGAATTGGAGCGTGATAGAAACTATCATAATGGACCAATTTGGCCGTGGACAACAGCAGCATTTGTAGAGGCATATCTCAGAGTGTATAAGATGAGTGGAGTGTCATTTGTGATGCGTATTATGGCAGGTTTTGAGCCTGAAATGAAAGAGCTTACTCTTGGTACAATCTCAGAATTATATGATGGTAATCCTCCATTCCGTGGTCATGGGGCTATGAGTTTTGCCATGTCGGTAGCAGAAGTTCTTCGTGCAACTTCGATTGTACATAAAGCTAAGTGCGAGATGCTTAATGCTCGATAATTGTAGAGAGTATATATATTAACCTTAAGTAATAAAGAAATGTTCACAAGTTGAGTAATTTAATTATGATATTGTGAATTATGATTTGATAAAATGAAAGCATTAATGTTTGGGTGGGAATTCCCACCGCATATCTTAGGTGGATTGGGTACTGCGAGTTTTGGTCTTACTCGAGGTATGAGTATGCAACCAGATATGGATATTACATTCGTTATACCAAAGCCATGGGGTGATGAAGACCAATCGTTTCTCCGTATTATAGGTGCTAATACAGTGCCTGTAGTTTGGCGCGATGTAGATTGGGATTTTGTAAACAATCGCATAGGTTCTTTTTTACATCCTGATACATACTATCATTTCCGTAATGGTATAAAATATAATTTTAATCGTATTGGTACTAATGAATTAGGTTGCATCCAATTCTCTGGTCGTTATCCAGATAATCTTCTCGAAGAGATAGGTAACTATGAAGCTGTGGCGAGTGTGTTGGCTCATTCGTTAGATTTTGATATTATTCACTCACACGACTGGTTGACTTATCCTGCTGGTATTTTTGCTAAACGCATTAGTGGCAAACCAATGGTTATTCACGTGCATGCTACTGATTATGACCGTAGTCGTGGTAATGTGAACCCTGATGTTTATCGCATTGAGAAAGAGGGTATGGATGCTGCCGACCATATCATTACAGTGTCGAACTTAACTCGTAATACTGTTATTGAAAAATATCATCAAGACCCTGCTAAAGTTACAACAGTGCATAATGCCGTAGAACCATTGGATTTTGTTGATGAATTGCATAAATCAGAGCGTAAAGACAAAGTAATTACTTTCTTAGGGCGTATTACGATGCAAAAGGGTCCTGAATATTTTGTAGAGGTTGCATCTCGAGTATTGGCAACTACTGATGGTGTTCGTTTTGTGATGGCTGGTAGTGGCGATATGATGGATAAGATGGTGCGCCTTGCTGCTAAAAAAGGTATTGCTGATAAATTCCATTTCACTGGTTTCTTGAAAGGTCGCAACGTATATGAAATGTTAGCAGAAAGTGATGTCTATATGATGCCTTCAGTGTCGGAACCATTTGGTATTTCTCCGCTTGAAGCTATGCAATGTGGTACGCCAAGTATTATCTCAAAACAATCGGGTTGTGCCGAAATTCTCGACCATGCTATTAAGACTGACTATTGGGATATTGATGCGATGGCAGATTATATCCATGCTATTGTGAAATATCCTGCTATGTACAAGTCTTTGCGTGAGAATGGATTAGCTGAAATAGACCAAATCCGTTGGGAATATGCAGGTCAGAAAGTTCGTGCAATCTACGATAAAGTACTTGGTAGATAATTAAGAATTAATAATTAATAATTAAAAATGAGCAGAGTAAGAGGGTCTTGTTACTCGTTACTCGCTACTAATAGTCTAATATATGAAAACAATAAATCTCTGTTTCCGTGTTCATCAAAGATACAATCTTAAACGTTATCGTTTCTTTGAAATAGGCAATGACCATTACTATTATGATGATTATGCTAACGAATCGGCAATGGCAATGGCAGTTGACCAATCTTATCTCGAAGCCAATCGTATGTTGCTCGATATGATTAAGAGTTCTAACGGTCGTTTCCGTGTATCTTTTTCAATTTCAGGGCTTGCTCTTGAACAATTCCAACAATATGCTCCTGAAGTGATTGAAAGTTTTCAAGAGTTAGCAAAAACAGGTAGTGTAGAGTTTTTGGCTACTCCTTATGGTCACTCTTTGGCTGCTTTGTATAACGACGATGAATTTGAATTGCAAGTGAAAATGCAAGCAGACAAAATTCAAGAGTTGTTTGGCAAACGTCCAACGGTATTCGCTAATTCAGGATTGTTGTTTAGCGACGAAATAGCTGATAAAGTGTATCGTATGGGCTATAAAACTATTATGATCGAAGATGCAAAGCACGTGATGGGTTGGAAGAGTTCGCATTATGTATATTCAAGTATTGCTAATCCTAAAGCAAAATTGCTTGTGCGTGATAGCAAATTGAGCGATGATATCAATTACCGTTTCTCTCAATGGGGATGGTGTGAATATCCACTTACTGCTGAGAAGTTTATCAATTGGGTGAATGCTTCTCCTGCCGAAGAAGAGGTGTTTAATATCTTTTTGGGCTATGAAGCATTAGGTCTGCTCAATTCAAAACAATCGGGTATTTTTGAATTTTTCAAAGCACTTCCTTATCATGCAATAGAGAAAGGTATGACATTCTCTACTCCAAGTAAAACGGTTGAGAATTTCAAGCCAGTTGATACACTTTCTGCACTCTACCCAATGTCGTGGACCGATGAGGAAAAAGATATTAGTGCTTGGTGTGGTAATGACCTTCAAAATGAAGCATTGAGTAAGCTTTATAACTTGGCAGAGCGCGTGCATTTGTGTACTGACCCATTGTTGAAAGTTGATTGGTTGCGTTTGCAAGATACAGCTCATTTCTTCTTTATGACTACAAAACACTATTCTAATGGTGTTGTTTTGGCTCAAAATATTCCTTATGAGTCGCCATATGAGGCATTCATGAACTATATGAATGTGCTTAGTGACTTTATTGAACGTGTCAATGCTCAGTATCCTACAAGTATCGAAAATGAGGAGTTGAATGCATTGTTGAAGACAATTTACAACCAAGGACAAGAAATCGAAGAGTTGAAAGCCAAGCTTAAAAAGGCTAAAAAATAATTATTTTTGCATTGAAAAATGTTTAAATCGCGAAAAATCGCCTCTGATTCGGGGGCGATTTTTGTGTAATATATGATGTGTTTAATGCTTGTTTTTGTGAAATAGTGATTTGGTTAATAATGATGTTAGATTTTAAGTAGTTGATAATTAGAATTAAAATGGCAGGTGAGAAAATATTTTGAAAAATGTTGTTTTTTTGCTTGTTAATTTGGAAAAAAGTTGTACCTTTGCAGTCGGTAAGTCCTACACGACCAGCTCCCTTTGAACTCCCCCAGGACTTGACCGTAGCAAGGGTAGGAGGTTGTAGCGGTGCGATGTAGGTAGCTTACCTTTTTAATTTCAATTTGCCTCTT
>JAZOUT010000103.1:0-6823 GCA_045658305.1 Candidatus Aphodosoma sp.
GACTACTTTGCTTGCATCGACCATAGTGATACCGAACGCAATGAGTGTTGGAGGCACATTGATATTTTGGAATGTCCCACTCATCGAGTCTTTACCACCGATTGAAGGCAATTTGAGTTCGTATTGCATTTTCAATGCACCGAGCAATGCGCTCAATGGTTTACCCCAAGATGTTGTGCTTGACATGCGTTCGAAATACTCTTGATATGAGAAGCGCATTGTGTCGTAACGACCACCTGCTGCCACTACTTTAGCACATGCTTCTACTACTGCATATGCTGCACCGTGATAAGGGCTCCATGCCGACACGAATGGGTTGAAACCATACGCCATCATACTTGCATCGTTGGTGAAGCCATCAACTGGGAGTTTTTGTACACCCACTTGTGTTTCTGAGCGTTGGTATTTACCACCGAATGGCATCAACACTGTTGAACGACCGATAGTAGCATCGAATGTTTCGATAAGACCTTTTTGTGTCAATACGTTATCGTCTTGGAGGTTGTTCTCGAAGCGTTCGCGGAGGTTAGCTCCTGCGATGTTGCGCTCGAATGGGTTGCATTCTACCACAGCACCTACGTTGGCTTTAGCAAAGTGAGCTGCACCTGCCGAGTCAATAAATTCACGAGAGAGATCAACAATAGTTTCGCCGCGATAGAACATACGCATACGCGCTGTATCAGTTACGTCAGCTACATGCACCACTTCGATATTCTCTTCGGCGCAATATTTCATGAACTCTTCTTTATCTTTAGCTTCAACTACAACCGAAACACGCTCTTGAGATTCAGAGATTGCGAGTTCAGTAGCATTCAAACCACTATATTTTGTTTTCACTTGGTCGAGGTAGATATCAAGACCATCAGTCAACTCGCCAATAGCCACTGACACACCACCTGCACCAAAGTCGTTAGATTTCTTAATCAAACGTGTCACTTCTGGGCGACGGAACAATCGTTCCAATTTACGTTCTTCAGGGGCATTACCTTTTTGTACTTCCGATGAGCATGTCTCAATTGACATCACGTTGTGCTCTTTTGAAGAACCTGTAGCACCACCTACACCATCGCGACCTGTGCGACCTCCAAACATCAACACGATATCGCCAGGAGCTGGAGATTCGCGACGAACTGCATCGGCACGTACTGCACCTGCCACTGCACCTACTTCTAGGCGTTTTGCCACATAGTCAGGGTGATAGATTTCGCGAAGGTGTGTTGTTGCAAGACCGATTTGGTTACCGTATGACGAATAACCTGCTGCTGCTTTGGTAGAGATAATGCGTTGTGGCAATTTACCCTCCATTGTTTCCGACACTGGAGTATAGATATTGCCTGCACCTGTCACACGCATTGCTTGATATACGTATGCACGACCTGATAATGGGTCGCGGATAGCACCACCAAGACATGTAGATGCACCACCAAATGGTTCAATCTCTGTTGGGTGGTTGTGTGTTTCGTTTTTGAATTGGAGCAACCAGCGTTGGTCTTCGCCATCTACGTTAACATTAACAAATATAGAGCAAGCATTGTTCTCTTCGCTTTGTTCCATATCGTTGAGGTAACCGTGTTTTTTGAGATAGCGTGCGCCGATAGTTGCCATATCCATGAGGCAACGGTCTTTGTGCTCACGGCCCAATTCACGACGCATATTTTCGTAAAGAGCAAGGCTCTCTTCGAGTTCTGATTTAATAAACGACTCGTCGATAGTAATCTCTTCGAGCACAGTCGTAAAGGTTGTGTGACGACAGTGGTCCGACCAATATGTATCGAGAATCATCAATTCAGTGCGATATGGGTCACGTCCTTCTTTGTAGAAATACTCTACCACGCAACGCAAGTCATCGGCATTCATAGCCAATCCATTCTCTTTGCAGAATGGCACGAGGTCAGCGTCTTGCATATTACGGAAACCTTTAAGGATTTCCACTGGTTCAATCTCTGTATTCTCGTTGATACCAAGCACCGACATATCTTTTTCGCGACACTCTACGGCATTGATTGTATATTTACGGATGCGTGCAAGCATTGCTTCGTCCAATTGCTCATTAAACAACAACAGACGAGCACAACGAATGCGCACGTCTGCCTTTGGGTCTACCAATTTAACACAATCCACCGCACTTGCTGCGCGTTGGTCGAATTGTCCTGGAAGACTTTCAATAGCAATATACGAACGACCTGCAAGGTCAAGCGCATCAAACACATCATCGGTTACTACCTCGCCAAATACACCATAGCGAGTTTTCTCCAACAATTCAGGAGTGAAATCAAAAAGGTCATAAACATTCACAAGACGCATCTCACGAAGGTTCAAACCAAGATTTGCATTTAATTCGCGCTGCAAGCTCTCTGCCTCAACACGAAAACGAGATTTTTTCTCGACAAAAATCCTATAGTCCATAATATTTTGAGTTGAAAGTTGAAAGTTGAAAATTGAAAGTTGAACCGAAAGTCTTTGAGCCTTTGACAATAAAAAGTTAATACCACATGGCAAATTTCAAATTTCAAATTTCAAATTTCAAATTGATTTAGTTAGTTTTAAAATCGTACGTAACTTTTTTCAAATCTTCGTTGGCTTTAACAATTTTAGATTTGAGTGTCTCTTTATAGTCAACGAGTTCTTGTTTGAGGCGAGCATCACCCACAGCCAACATCTGAACTGCCAACAAACCTGCATTCATAGCAGCATCCACACCCACTGTAGCTACAGGAATTCCTGGAGGCATTTGCACAATAGCAAGCAACGCATCCATACCTTGCAATGTTGCGCTGATTGGCACACCAATCACAGGCACCGTAGTCGAAGCCGCAATAACACCAGGCAAATGCGCCGCCATACCCGCTGCCGCTATAATAACCTCGATACCACGACCTGCAGCACCTTTTGCAAATTGTTCTACTTCAACCGGAGTGCGATGAGCCGACAATGCATGCATCTCAAACGGAATCTTAAAGTCATTGAGCACTTTAGCTGCCTTTTCCATCACAGGAAGGTCGCTCGTGCTACCCATAATAATACTTACTCGTGCAGTCATATATTTTTAATTATTTAATATTTTGTCATTACCAAATTAACAAACCATCGGAATATAATCCCAATTAGCGTACAAAGATAGAAAAATTCTCCGATACAACAAACAAAATTAACAAATAAATCAAATATTTTTTTTGTTAAAATTCACAATCTTCCAAATCACTCACACTCAAAGGTTGTTAAAGGTTGTAGAATGTTAAAACAATAGACAAAAAAGGTTGCCCCAATTTTATATGGAACAACCTTTTTTCATATTATTCTTTCCTTATATTATTCTATTGCGCCTTCATAAGTTCTATCAACAACCTCACCTGTTTGAGCCGAAACATAATAATCCCAACGATCAAACAGTGAAAAATCAACGGTCACTTTATAAGCCAAATTCGGAGCTTTCCCTAAATCTTTTTGAATCAACAATTCTGGGTCCGACACTATCACCTCATCAGTTATCGCGCTATCACTCTGTTTCAAACATTCCAAAGCCTCTTTTTCAGACAATTTCGGTTTAACCGAAATATCATTATAAAACAAACTTGTACCTGTTATCAACACTTGTGTTGTCGAAAACTCATCCGTTTCATGATCTCGCATTGGATGCAATGTAATTCTATGCCCATCAACCCAAACTTTCTTATAATACACCTCAAAACGAAAAGTATTCATTTCTATCAAATCTATCTCATCCTCTATAACTTTCACCTCTCCAGTTGAAAAATTAACATTTATCCCATCCAAATAATCCTCCATAATCTTCCTCGCCTGCTCTTCACTCAATTTCACAACCCCAAACGGATTAGCTATCTCTTCTCGGATAAAATCCTCCGCCATTGGTTCGTATGGCTCGTCTTCATACAAATCTTGCCTTTCACACGAAACACAAGCAACCGCCATAAGCATAAACGATAATAAAAACATTTTTCTCATAATTACCTCCATTTTAGTAAGTTAATAAAACAACGCCACAAAGTTAAAACATTTTTTCCAATACAGCAATACCCCCCTCATTTTTAATATCATTTAACAAATACTCTTTCCTTACCCTCTCCTATACTATAACATACTATAAATATACTATAAATATAGAATAAATATACTATAAACATACTATAAATATAGTATATAGCTATCTACAAGCATATCATTCCAAAATCACCAACAAAAAAAGAGAGCAGAAACAATTCTGCTCTCTTCCATTATAATAAGATTCTAGTTTTTTACAACTTAAAGTTCAAGCCAAAGAAGTAAGTTCTTGGCAATGACGGACCATAGATGTAGCCTGCGTCGCGGTCAATACCTTGGTCAATGTCGCGTTGGAATGAGTCAAAGATGTTTTTCACACCTGCGTTAATTTCCAATGAATAGAGGCGATACAATGGTATTTCGTATGCCAATTTGATGCCCATATCGAAGAATGTTGGCGACAACACCTCTTCATCTCTATCGACATAACCTGCATAGTGCTGAATGAGCATAGGGCCTGTGAGTTTACCGTTGAGGTTGATAGTAAATTTGCGGATTGGCTCATAGGTTGCCATGAAATAGCCATAATGGTCAGGCGTGCGGAACATGCGTTTTTGTGGCAATATGCTTTCATCTTCGCTCCAAGTAACTGCTTCGATATAGCGGCTTTGTTGATAAGTATAGCCAAGTTGGAAAATAAATTTTGACTTATATGCCACTTTACCTTCGAGGTTCATACCATAAACACGAGCACCTTTTTCGTTAGTACGGAGAAGGAGAAGGTTGCCCAATGCATCGTGACCATTTTCGACAAGAGAGAAGACGTCGTTGAGTTGAGTGAAGAAGCCTTCGAAAGTTACATTGGTCTCCCAAGCACCGATTTTCTTAGCCCAATCGACCGAAGCACTGACCGAGTGCGACATTTCAGGACGCAAAGAGTCAGATAGTTGAATGAGCGACACTTCGCCACCTACAGCACCAACGTGAAGGTCTTCATCATAAGTTTGAGGAGCACGATAACCGCTGGCGTATGTAGCACGGAGCACCACCTCTTTGATAGGAGTATAGCGCACATTGGCACGAGGCGAGAAGATTGGGCGTTTGAGCATAGAGTGTTTTTCGCCTCTCAAACCAATAAGGAACGACACATCTTTGTTTTTCCACTCATTTTGTACATAACCACCATAGAGGTGAACATTTTGCTTGATATCACGACCGTAACCCATAATTTGGTCGCGTAGGCGATTGTATTGATATTCAACACCAGCCGAGAGGTCGGCAGGCATAAACAAGCAGTTGTACATGTGGAAACGATACTGACCACCTACTACGGCAGTGATGTCGTCACTCGCACCATAAGCATTAAGGTCTTGCGCAGTACCGAAATAAGAGTCACGACCGATGTGTTGCAACGAGCTATAAGCAGTAGCATAATGGCGTTCGTCTGGTGAATAGTAGTCCCAACGGAGGTTACCAGCATCGATGTTGTGACGCAACGATTCGGCAATATCAGCCTCATGTTCAGGGCGATCGAGATTATTTCCACCACGGCGAGCTTCAGTCACGTGATGATATTCGAGAGTAAGTTTCGAGTAATCAGAAGTTTTGAAATAAGAGCGCAAACCAAGTGTAGCACTATTAAGACGAGGAATTTCAGAGAAACCATCATCGTCGCGGTCGTAAGCCTCACGCTGACGGAGCACACCAAAAAGGAAAACACCTATTTTAGAGTCAGAAGTAACGAACGAACCGTTGAGGTTGGTATTGCTATCCCACGCTTTGCCACCCACGATTTGCGAGTTTTGTGAGATATTGAGCGAGTTGCGCACAGGCTCTTTAGTGATGATATTCACCACACCGCCGATGGCATTCGAACCATAAAGGGCTGAGCCACCGCCACGCACCACCTCTACTCTATCCACCATACCAGCAGGTATTTGTTCCAAACCATACACCGATGCAAGCGACGAGAAGATAGGACGCGAGTCCATCATTAGTTGAGTATATTGACCTTCGAGACCATTGATACGGAGTTGAGGCACACCACAGTTTTGGCACGACATCTCCACACGCACACCAGTTTGGAAGTCAAGCACGTCCGACATGGTGTTAGATGCAGTCGATTCGATGAGCAGAGGCGAAATGACGTTTACGATAGTCGTAGCCTCACGCTTTTTAGTTTCATATTTGTTGGCAGTAACCACCACAGCATCAATCAGTAGCGACTCCTCTTCCATTGCTATATTGATTTCGCAAGTTTTGCCCTCTTCGAGCAAAAGCGATGCTTCGATAGTTTTATAACCCACCATTGAGAAAGTGATAGTAGTTTCGCCTACAGGAAGGTTAGTGAGGAGGAAGTGACCCGAAGCACCTGACACAGCACCGATAGAAGTACCTTGAAGTTGGATAGTTACGAAAGGAAGGTGCTCACCCGTAGCCGCATCAAGCACGTGACCTACAAGGTTAGCGTCAGTATGTTTTTGTTGTGCATTAAGATTCATGCACAATGCAGAAAACATAGTGCACAATAAGAGTATAATTGTTTTTTTCATTGAATGGAAACTATTGTTATTTAATAAGTTATAGAACAAAAATTATCGGACTAATAAAACCCGAATAATTAAAATAAGAATTGAAAACTTCTAATTCTTAATTTTTAATTCTTAATTCTTAATTAAATAACCGGAGGAGCACGCAATGAAGAGAGAGTCAAGTGAAACGACTCAACGTGCAAAGAAGAGGGGGTAAGAAATTCGCAAAAAAGCGAGAAATAAGGCGTAACATCTGCATTTTCGTCAGATGTCAACGCAGTAAAATCAGATAA
>JAZOUT010000104.1:0-4274 GCA_045658305.1 Candidatus Aphodosoma sp.
CACCTCAATACCCGCATCTTGCAATATTTTCACACCACGACCCGCCACCTTCGGATTAGGATCAAGCGTAGCAATCACCACACGTTTCAACCCCTTACGCACAATCAAATCAGCACAAGGCGGAGTCTTTCCCCAATGCGAACAAGGCTCAAGCGAAACATACAAAGTCGAATCTTTCAACAAACTCTCATCCGCCACCGAATTTATCGCATTAGGCTCAGCATGAGGCTCTCCCGCACAATGATGATACCCCTCTCCTATAATCTTACCATCACACACAACAACAGCCCCAACCATAGGATTAGGCGATGTTTGCCCCTCTGCCATAGCAGCCAACTGCAAACACCTCGACATATACAATTCATCTTGCGTAGCGCACATAATACTATACTCCTAAATTAACTCACAAAGATAGTAATTTTCACCCAAACAAACAACAAAAACTCGATTTTTTTATAAAAAAAAACGCTGAATGAATACATACAGCGCTAAAACATATAAAATCCATAAAAACACAAACATTTTCTAATCTTGAGGTTTGAGGATTTTGTTTACTTCAGTTTCGACTTTAGTAAGTTGTTTGCGACAGTCGGCGAGGAGTTTGGTTGCAGTTTTTACCTTAGCTGCCAATTGATCGATGGAGAGTTGTCCGCTCTCGATTTCTGAGACAATTTGCTCAAGCTGTTTTAGTTGTTCGTCGTATGACATAATTTAATGAGGAATGAGGAGTGAGGAATGAAAAATTAATAATTTTATAGATTTATTTAATTACACTATCTATTGTGCCATCGGCGAGGGTGGTTGTGATGGTGTCACCTGGGGTGAGTTGGGCGATGGAGGTTACGAGTTTGCCATTGTGGGTGGTGAAGGAGTAACCTTTTTTCAGCAGTTGCTGTGGGTCGAGGAGTTGGAGTTTCGTTTCGATTAGTTTTAAGTTATTCTGTTGTTGCTGAAGTTGCTGATTTACTAACGCACTCAATTGATCGGATTTACGATCGAGCAAAAGACGATTTTTAGCGATTAAATCGGTAGTTTTTAGCTCAACACGATGTTGCAACGAGGTGAGTTTACTGTCGGAAGAAGCAAGTAGTCGCAAAGCATATTGCGGTATATATGCCGAGAGTGAGGTCAAGAGATTTTTTTCTTGTTCAAGTCGCAAAATTACACTTTTCTGAATGCGATCACCAAGTGCAATTAGGTCCATATCAAGCTCTAAAGTGCGAGAAATAATATACTCAGCAACAGCAGTAGGTGTTTTGAGGTTTTTATGTGCCACTAGGTCGAGAATAGTTTCATCACGAAGATGCCCGATTCCTGTGATAATAGGTAATGGAAAATTGGCACAACGCTCAGCAAGGAGTTCACTATCAAAGGCTTGTAGATCAGAAGCAGCACCGCCACCGCGGATGATGACGACTATGTCGAATGAGGAGTGAGGAGTGAGAAATGAGGAATGAAGAACCCCCTCCGCTTCACTCGTCCCCCTAAAACAGGGGGACAATATCGGGCAACCGCTATTTTGCGATTCTATATAAACAAGGGCTGAGAGGATAGATTCTTCGGTTTGGGGGCCTTGCATGATGGCAGGGAAGAGAGTGATGTCGTAGGCGAAGCCGTGTGGGTTGTTTTGTAATTGATGTACGAAATCGGCATAACCGGCTGCAGTGGGGCTAGAAATTACGGCAATGCGTTGCACTAGGCGAGGCATTGGTAATTGACGATTTTTGCCGATTAAACCGCGATTTTTTAAACGTTGGATTATCTCGAGGCGACGGCGTTGGAGTTCGCCAAGTGTGTAGGTGGGGTCGATATCTTTTACGTTGAGACTTAGACCGTATAGTTCATGAAATTCGACAGAGACCTCCACGAGAATTTTCATGCCGGTTTGCAAAGAAGAGTTGGTTGCTTGCTGGAACTTTTGGGCTACATATCTGTAGGTAGATGCCCAAATAGTTGCTCGTTGGCGTGCAATGATTTGATCGTTGAAATCGCTCTTTTCGACTAAATCTATGTAGCAATGACCAGAGTAGTTGGTCGATATGCTGTGTATTTCGGCACGGAGCCATATGGAAGTGGGAATCACTTGGCGGAGTGATTCCTTTATTAGTTGGTTTAGTTGATATAGTGATAATGAGGTCATTTTTTATGTTACTTTTGTGACCAAAATTACTTCGTGATTTTTGCTGCGCTCGGCAACTGAAGTAAACTTCGTTGCTCTCACTTATCGCAAAAATTAACCAAAAGTCTTTATATCATTCGTTACTTTTGTGACCAAAAGTAACCAAAAGTCTTTGCTGTGCTTAAAAACGCTAAAAGCTAGCAATAAATGCTACAGCGCTTTAAACTCGGGCAAACTTTCTGCTTCTTCAAGTTTTCTGTGCTTGCCCATTATTTTAGTACCTCGATATTATTGTGAGTAACCTCGCCAAAAACCGCTGCTTAACGGATTTTTTACTATCTTTTTTGTCGCGTTTTTACGCAAGGCATGGATACCATTCGGCATTAAACTCAATTTTTTTAGTTGAACCCTCTTCCTTGCTTCCTATACCTTATTTCCTAAATAAGTATTGCGCCGCCGAGGATGTCGGTGTAGTTGTCGCCACAATAGAAGACTACGCTCTGGCCTGGGGTGATGGATTCGATTGGGTTTTCGAAGACAATACGAACCAATGAGGAATGAGGAGTGAGGAATGAGGAATTATTCAAATTTTCTGTTGAATTTGTTGGACCTGTCGGACCTGTCGGACTTGTCGGATGTTCGGACATTTCGGATTCGTCGACGTGATAGATGTGGGCGAGGCCGGGGCGGGATTTGTAGCGGACTTTTACCATGACGGTTTGTCCGTCGATGAAATCGGGGAATTTCATCATATTTAGGTCGCGAGCATAGCAAGTTTGAGTGAGCAAATTTTCTTTACGACCAAGAACTACTTGATTCTTCTCGGCATCAATACGGACAACATACATTGGTTCGCCAAGCGCAATGCCGAGACCTTTGCGCTGACCAATGGTATAGTTAGGAAAACCTTGATGTTTGCCTAAAACTTTGCCATTTATGTCGATGAAATCGCCTTTTTTGTACTTTTTGTCATAGTCAGGCACATTGGCACGAAGGAAATTGCGATAGTCGTTGTCGGGGATAAAACAGATTTCTTGACTTTCGCCTTTTTTAGAGAGTTGTTCATAACCATTGTCAAGAGCAATTTGGCGCACTTCGGCTTTGGTGTACCCTCCAAGAGGGAAAAGAGTGCGAGAGAGATTCTCTTGAGTCAAGCGCCAAAGAAAATAGGATTGGTCTTTGTGCTCGTCGGCACCTTTACGGATGAAATAGCGACCTTCAGGAGTACATTCGATTTGAGCATAATGGCCTGTGGCGATGTAAAAACAGCCCATTTCATCGGCAAATTTTTGTAACATACCCCACTTGATGTTAGAATTGCACTGCACACAGGGATTAGGGGTGCGCCCGTGGAGATATTCGTCGATGAAATTACAAATAACAGAGTCGTGGAACTCGCGACGCATATCGAGAGTGTGGTGTTCGAAGCCCATATCGTCAGCCATTTGGCGAGCTTCGGCTACAGCAGGCGAGTCGAGGGTGAGTTGAGTGAAGGTTACGCCTTTGAGTTCGTAACCTTTACGGCGGAGTTCGATAGCAGCAACAGAGCTATCGATGCCACCACTCATTGCCATTAGGATTTTATTTTTCATAATTTTATATATTGTTACTTTTGTCATTGCGCAAAAGTAACCAAAACGCTAGCGAGTAATGATGCGTGCTATTTGGATATTAATCTGCAAAGATAATAATTTTTTTTGATAATTGGTGGATTGTTGGGGATTTATGTTGAGGGTAGGTTGTTTTTGTATACTTGAGGGTTCGTTTATAGTATGTTTATAGTATGTTTATAGTATGTTTATAGTATGTTTATAGTATATTTATCCTATATTTATCCTATATTTAAGATTGCTTGTAGTATGGGTTCTTCGTCAGTTTAGTTGAAAAGGGGGATGTTGAGAGGGTTGTTTTTATGCGGATATTCTGGAAATACCTGATATTCCGGATTTTTGGTGAGTGTGTTTTTTCTAGACGATCTAGGCAATCTAGACGCTTCGCTATTTAGGTTTTTAGTCTAGCTGCTAATAGGATGCACGCACTGTGAGTACTTATAGAGAAAGATAAAGGGGATAAAGGTTGAAAAGTTGTTGTTTATTATTTTGGAACCCCTCCGTCCTTTGGACACCTCCCCTATAAACAGGGGAGGAGTTATGCC
>JAZOUT010000105.1:0-4387 GCA_045658305.1 Candidatus Aphodosoma sp.
TTCCTGGATGACCGCACAAAGCGAATGTATAAGCGATCATACGAGGAGCGATTGCACCGTTTCCAACGAACAGACAAGTAAAATGACATCGGAGAAGTCGCAGATTAAGTTTGCGAAATCGGAACGCACGGGAGAGCTTATCTCTTTGTTACTGAAATCATAAATGTAACAGCGACAATGGCGATGCCTATGCCGACTATGATGTTGGTGGTAAGTGGCTCGCCGAACATCAATGTGCCGACTAAAATGGCGGTGATAGGCTCAAAAACACCCAGCACCGAGGCTTTTGTTGCACCGATATTGCGGGTTGCAATGGCGAGCGTAGCGGTTGAAACTATTGTCGGTAGCAGTGCCAAGCCCACCAAGTTAAGCCAAGCGGCACCGCCCTCGATACCTGCGGTAATAGTGGTATCGGAGAATAGAATCATCCCCAAGAAAACCGTCGCTCCTACCGTCAAGGTACAGAAAGTAAGCAGTGTATTGGATATCTCGGCAATAGCCTTGCTGCGGTTGATGATGACAATAAAGAGTGCATAGACCAACGCCGAGCCGAGCGACAGCAGCACGCCGACGGGGTCTATCACTTCGCCACCACTGCCCTGTGTCATAACGAGCACACCACCAAAAGTAGCCGCTATGGCAAGCCACACGGGCCACGAAGGCACAACACCCAAAAAGACCATAATAATAGCCACCAGTACAGGGTATAGGAAGATAAGGGTTGTTGCCAGCCCCGAAGCGATATAGTTGTACGCCTCGAAAAGAAAGATACTGCTTGAAGTGTAGAACAGACCGAGAACGAACAACACGCCCGCCTGCTTTGCCGTAATCTTAAAACTCTGTTTTGTGAGCCAAAGGAATGCTCCCAAAATCACAACAGCAAAGGCATAGCGGAAGAATAGTATCGACTCTATGGCGGCTCCGTTATTCATCAACGGCATACCAAATAGCGGATTGAGTCCGTATGTGATACCTGTGATTATGCCAGCTGGATAGCCGATAAGGGCCTCTTTACTCAACTTTTTCATATTACATCTTTTTCCGGCACAAAGATACAGCCAAACCCCTTACGATGTATCGCAAATAAAAAATAATACTACTTTGCCATCTTCGCCCTCTGCCTATCCCTTACCCTCTGGCGAATATGTGCCATCTTACGTGTGGAGATGTACTTTCGTTTGATGCCACACAAGTCGTCATACTCTTTCAGCGTTAGATTATCCAAGTCGTCCATTTCCAATTGAATATCAGGGGGCAGCTGGCGGTAATAATAGACTCCCGAGCGGACCGATTTGCCGGTGCAACAATTATGTATAGCCGATTTGTTTTCGTGCGTCAATTCAGCGGCACAATGCAACGACCGAACAATCGCCACCAACACCCTTGCCCCATTGAAAATAAGCACCTTGCAATCCAAGACAAATCGCTGCAATTCGGATTTTTCTTTTATAAAAAAAGTAGGCGACCCCGATTGGACTATCCTCTTTAAGAAGTGTACAGCAGAAATACTCGTGATAGCCTATATACCAACACAATACACAAACAAATGTAAAACGATTTCGCCTGTAAAACTGTTTGGCGCTTCTCTGAACAGAAGTTCAGGTAAAAACTGAAGACAAAAGTATAATCTAGAATCATTAAGGGCAAGAGAAGTAAACTAAATTTAAGTATAGTTTACCCCCGAAAATCGAGCTTAACATATAGTATAGTTTTGTTTATAACATTGCATTTGTATCAAACGATAAACTCGTTCATTAGCAATGAAATAGAGCTAACCATTTGTTATTCTGTGAAAATTTTCGTATATTTGTTCCGCAATTACTAGTAAAGCTATACTATGGTACCTAAATTTGAAGAGTTCTTCTTGCCATGTCTTATGTGTTTGAGCGATGGCAATATCCATACACAAGAGTTACTGAGAAAGTATGTAATCGACTATTTTAGAATGTCGGAAGCAGACGCCAATGCTTTAATTAAGAGTGGTAAGAAAACACAAGTATCTGACAGAGTTTCATGGACAATCTCATATTTCCTACAAGCGGGTTTGGTCGATGCGCCGAAACGAGGTGCTTATCAAATTAATAACTTCGGGAAAGAGTTCTTAACAAAGCATAAAGATGGTTTTAATAAAAATGACTTGTTGGAAATACCAGCTTTTGCAAAATTTGCCACAAGAAAGATAGATAATCCTACAAAGATATCTCAACCCATAAAGGAGGAGAGAACAGATAATATTACACCAACTGACCTTATTGATACTGCGTATAATCAAATTAATAACGCTCTAGTCAAAGAACTTTTATCAAAAGTATTGGAGATGTCTCCATTGTTTTTCGAGAAGTTAGTTGTTGAATTGCTTGTGAAAATGGGTTATGGGGGCAGCTTTGAAGATGCTGCAAGCGTTACCCAATATTCTCACGATGAGGGAATCGATGGCGTAATCAAGGAAGATAAATTAGGTCTCGATACTATCTATATTCAGGCAAAGAGATGGGATAAAGGGACTGTGGGAAGTAAGGAAATACAAGCCTTTGCTGGTGCAGTAGATATGAAACATGCGAAAAAGGGTGTGTTTATTACAACATCAACTTTTTCTGCAGGCGCTAAAGCTTGTGCAGAGAAAACAACATCTGTTAAGGTTATCTTGATAGATGGTGAACAGCTTTGTAAATATATGATTGAGTATAATCTTGGTGTTTCATTAAGGCAAGTGTATGAAATCAAGCAATTAGACAGAGATTATTTTGAGGAATAAATATTTATGGTTTGATATTTGTTTGACTTCATATGAGGGTTAATAAAACGTTCGTATAACAATTTTTTACTCATTTTGGCGTTTATATGAAGAAAAAATAGTATTTTTGTAAACGTAAATATTGAAATAGATAGAGAATATGAAACCGTACAAGCACAAATACCAGCCTTTGGGTTTTGATTTTATCAATCCCATTGTTCCTAGAATGGATGTTTTTGACGGCATAGGAAGCCTTCTCAATCTTACGGGGGATTATTATCCTATAAATCCGATGATTAACGAATTGCGTGATGCAAGCAAACGCATTTCAACTGTTAATTTGGCTTGGAGTAAGATTTATGAAGACTTGAATAGATCTGCTATTGATTTCTCAACTATTCACAAATTGCCTCAACCATCATTACCTATAAAATACCCAACATTTAAATTTGATTCGAAACCATGGAAAATGTACTAAAAGAACAAGAAGGACAGGCTATGGAAAAGGGAAATATTCCCCAGGAATTAGGGAAAGTAATAGGACCAGTTATAGCTTCAGCTGATTTGTCTAATGAGCAGAAGGTTGAACAGGTTGTAAAAATGGTTGCAGTTTCTATGGAGTCATTCTCGGGTCCTATGCCTCATCCAGACATATTGCGAGGTTACAAGGACCTTATTCCTGATGCCCCAGAACGTATCCTGCGAATGGCGGAGCAAGAACAACAACATCGTATTGAAGTTGAAAATAAGATGCTATATCAAAATGGTGAAAATATCACTGAAGCTGCAAAAGCGAATAAACGTTCGCAGGTATTTGCGTTTATATTGACTTTTCTTCTAGTTGTAGCGGGTGTGGTCTTAACCACCATGGATTTTATAGCTGTTGGTATTACCATTTTTAGCACAACTATTTTAGCTGTGGTATCTGTTTTCATCACAGGTAAGGTAATAAAACTTCCCAAACAACAAGAGACCAAATAAGGGCATTCCATAAATATGTTAACATAGTCAAGCAGAGGCGACCCCTCTGCTTTTTTTGTGTCGTTGTCCAACCTTTTCGGTTGGATGTCACTATCCTTTTTATGAAGCGACCATAATCGCACAGACCTACATTTATGTTTAACCAATAAAACCAAGAACTATGGAAGTATTAACTATCGAACACAGTGCTTTTCAGCAGCTGATTAGCAAAATTGAAGCAATGGATGAGTTCATCCGCAAAGCCAAGTTAGAGCAGCAAAGTTCGCTCGACGACGATTGGGTCGATGGGCAAGCGGTATGCGAGTATCTCTGCATCTGTGACAAAACTCTGCAACGCCTACGCAGTGCCGGCAAAATCACTTACAGTACCATTGGCAACAAGTATTACTATCAGATTGCGGAGATTAAGCGTTGCTTGCGAGCTCACACAATCAAAAGCAGTGAGGAGATGCTGCAGAACCTAATCGCCCACAAGCGTAATAGCAAAGCGAAAGCGAGTGCTAATGTTCAGTAAACCGTAGAGAGGTGGCAACAAATAGAGGCCATCTCTCTTCGATTTTGTCAATTCAAAAATTATTCGTAAATTTGTCGTAAGCAACTGTAGTTCTGAAGTTTGTATGGCAAAAGTCGGACTCGAAAACGACACCTTGAAACAACCCAAGTGTCCCTCGA
>JAZOUT010000106.1:0-18710 GCA_045658305.1 Candidatus Aphodosoma sp.
TTTATCATATATTTATCATATATTTATTGTATGTTGTAGTATAGGGGGAGGTTAATTGAATTGTTGGGGCGGTGAGGGGGGGTGGGGGATTTTGTGTTGGTGGTTGTGTTTGGCATGTTTTATGATGTGTGTTTGTGTAGATGTATCTTATTATTAATTTTAAAAAGCCATATTATGAAGTATTTGTTTCGATTTTTGGGTTTTGCTCGGGGATTTGTTTTGGTTGTAATTCTTGGGTTTGGGGTATTGTCGCATGGTTTGTATGCGTATAATACTGAGCTTCATCTTAATTGGGGTGAGGATGCTAATTATAGGTGGTTGGAGGAGAGGGCGGCTATGGAGTTTACGTTTGCGATATGGTCGGGTAATCAGAATGATGATTGGGTTGAGTATATTGAGGTTTCGTATGGTGATGATGTTGTGTTTAGGGTTGAGGGTTTTAGAGAGGGTGAGTCGTTTACGCGTCATGCTTTGGAGTTTAAGGCGTTGTCTTCTTCTGGAAGGTTGTATGCTGATAGTTATGGTAGTTATGATGGTAAGGGTGCTGTTTGGACGGAGATTGATGCGGTGGGGAAGGTTGTGTATTGGGCTTCGAATGGGGCGATGGGTGATGATAATAGGGGTGTGGCGACGATATTTTGGTATCCGGATGAGGATTGTTTGAATAAGAAGAGGGCTCTTAGGTTGACTGCTAAGACGGTGGATAGTGGTGTGATGGGTAATAGTGATAGTTTTGATGATACTGAGCTTGCGGTTAGGATGGTGCCTTTGAAGTATGGGATTGAGTCGGTGGATTTTGTTGGGTATGATTCGTTGAGTGGTGCTTATAGGGTTGCGGTGAAGAATTTTGTGAATGGGGATAAGTATGGTCTTACTGGAGCTAAACTTGAGTTGAAGAGTTCGGTGGATAATGTGAATTGGTATACTCAGGAGGTGTATGATGTGGTGAGTGGTTATGAGTTTTCTTATGATTTTTCGAGTGTGGAGTATGTGAAGTATCCTACTGGTAAGAGTGGCGGTGAGGTTGGATATAAGAGGTTTGCGGATGGGGTGTATTTTAGGTTGGATCAAATTTTTGACCCAGATAGGGTGTCGGGTGATTATGTGCAGTGTTTGAGTGAATCGCAAAGGAGTGAAAAGATTGCTGTGTTGTCGAAGCGTGATTTGTTGGTGGAGCATACGAAGGATAATCAGTTGGTTTTTACGTGGAATGTGTATTTGCCTTCGTCGTCGGGTGATGTTTATAATGATTGGGTGATTGAGAAGAAGAATGGGACGAAGTGGTGTGTGATTGTTGAGAATGTTGTTTGTAAGAATGGGGCTAATACGATTGAGTATCAATTGGATATTGATACGGCGAGAGTTGAGAGGATGGATGTTTTTCGTGTGCGTAATACTCGATTTGGTGATGGTGTTTGGGATGAGTATATGTGTACGTATGAGCGAGGTGTGACGTATTTTCCTTTTTACCAGAAGTTTAGTTCTATTCATACTGCTGTTAATAGGGATAAGTCGGTTACGATTAGTTGGGGTATGTCGAGTTTGGGTATTTGGAATAGTAATGTTTCACTATCTTTGCGGTGTTATTATGGTGATGAATTGCAAAATACGATTGGTTTGAATAATAATGCGCGTAGTTATGTGTTGAGGAATTTGTCGGATTGTAGTGCGTACACGGTATTGATTGTTGCTTTGGATGATAAGATTAATTATTCGGATACGATTGAGTGTAGTTTTGTTACGCCTGATGCTATGGGTCATGAAATTAAGAATTTTGAGGCTACGAGGGGATGTTATAATAATAAGGTGAAGGTGAGATGGGAAGTTGAGAAGGGAAATAGTTTTAGTTCTTTCAAGATTACTCGGCGTGCTGTGGGTAGTAGTGATGATGTGTTTGTCAATGAGTTGGGGTTTAATCCGGATATAACGATTTATTCTTATGAAGATTTGGATGTGGATCCTGGTGTTGTTTATACTTATACTGTTATGGGTTATACAAAGTGTCAGGAGAATTTGGGTGGACACAATGCTTTGGGAGCATCGGAGTCGAGTTATGGTTTTGCTCAGGCGTATGCATCAGTGTCGGGGCGTGTGTGTTTTGATGCAAATCAGGGAGAAAGTGGGGTTGATATTGCTGTGGTTGGAGCGGATGATTATAATGAGAATTATTCGTTGCGCTTTGATGGTAGTAGGGATGCATATTTGAGTTTGCCAAGTGATGTTGTTGATTTTAGAGAGACTGATATGCTTACGTTGCAAGCGTATGTGTATCCTGTTGATAGTGGGAATAGGAGATTGTCGCTTTTTTCATTGAGAGATGTTTTTGAAATATCGTTGGAGCCATTGCAAGATGTGAAGGGGTGTTTTGGGTTGAGAAGTAATTTTCTTGAAACAGGTGTGTTTGTTGATACGTTGGAAGTGGGTAGTTGGCAACATATAAGTTGGGCAATGAGACTTGATTCGGCAGATGGTGTTGTTGTGTCGGATTATTATAGAGATGGGCAGTTGAGACGTAGTAATGTGCTAAATGTTTTGGGATTAGATACTTTGGTTAGTGGTCGAGACTTGGTATTTTTGGTTGGTGCATCTTCTGATACGGCACAAAACTTTAGGGGATATATTGATGAAGTGCGAGTGTGGAATACGGTTTTGGATCCGGCTATTATTGCAAAGAGTTATAATCGATATATCTCAGGCAGAGAGTTGAATTTGCGTGCGTATTATCGTTGTAATGAGCCGTCTATTGATGTTGTGTTTGATATTTCGAGTAGAGAGAATCAATTTGGTAATAGAGATGGGTCTTTGGGTGTAGGAGTGACACATAGTTCGGTGGTGATACCTTCGACTCAGCAGTTGGCAAATAAGGCTGTTACTGATGCTGATGGGAATTATATTATAAATACGATTTCTTATCCATCGGATGGAGTACAATGTAATGTTGTGCCTTTGTTGGGTGTGCATGAGTTTAGTCCGTCTCAAAAGCCTATTTATATTTCTTCTTCATCGCGAGTGTTTAGTAATGTGGATTTTGTAGATAAATCATCATTTGAGGTAAAGGGTAAGGTTTATTATGAAAATAGTGATTATCCTGTTGCTGGATGTCAGGTGAAAGTGGATGGTGTGACGTGTGTGATGAATGAAAAGCCTGTAGTTACAAATTCGGATGGTGAATTTACTATTCAAGTGCCAATAGGGGAACATTATATTGAGGTAGTGCGTGAGGGGCATGTTTTTGAAAATAATGGTCGTTATCCTGCGGATGTTAATGGTGTTGGATTGAAATTTGATTTTCAATCTCCTATTAGTAATTTGGTTTTTACGGATATAACAAAAGCGACTGTTGTGGGTAGAGTATCGGGAGGTTCGATTGAGTCGAAAAAACGTTATGGAGGTAGATTGAGTGTAAATAATATTGGAGTAGCAGAGATTGTTTTAGAAGCTCCAGAGATGTATAGTCTTAATTCACAGAAAGTGGAGAAAGAGACAGTTACTTATTTTGAGGTGAATTCAGATACTATAGGATGTAATAATGCTAGCAGAGAGATTGATTCGAGAGCATATATTGGAGGTGGAGAAAAGTCTAATCTTATCACTATTTATACTGATGCAGAGACAGGCGAATTTGCTGTTAAAATTCCACCTATTCAGTATAGAGTGCGTTCGATTAGTATTCCATCAAATAAAGATATCAATTTTGATGAGTCGGTAATAGAGGATTTGGATGCTCGTAATGTTCGTTCGGTATCGATTGATACGATTATTAGTTTGATTGATTCGGTACCAGATATAAGAACCTTGTCGTATGTTGCTGATTTGAATGTGGTTTATCGTTCGAAACCAGTATTTAATGTGAAGCAACTTAATGGTGAGGATGGTGTGTTTGGCGAATCGTTATATGAATACATAGATGAGATAGCGAAAGATACAACGTATATTGAACTTTATACAGTAGATTCTGTTACAGGTAAAGTTGTATATAAGTTTGACTATCCTATATTTGAGCAAGGACAAGATTATAAATTGTTGTTAGAGGGTTATGAAGAGTATGCCAATTATGATGTAGTTAATAGTCCTATTTTTAGAAAAGTTCCGTTAGAGCATACTTTAGTGACTGTAACAAACGAGTTTAGTACAGATCAGGCGGTTGATACAGCTACTTATCAGTTGTGGCCAGAGTTGGCATCTAATCAGTTGTATCTTGATACAGCAGGGAAAGGAGAATATGCTTTTGTTGTAGGTTTTCCTAATCTTAGTGCACCATATACGTATGGATTGAATATTGAGTATAGAGTAGATGGTGTGAAGTATCAGTGGCAGGAAAAGAAATTAGAGGCTATAGTGTTGGGTAATATACAGAGTGGTAGTCAGTTTGTAACAGGAGGACCTGATATTGTAACAATGATTTTGCGTGATCCTCCAGGTTCTCAGTCTTATAGTTATTTTGATGAGGGTACGAGTGCAGTATCAACATTTTATGCAAGTCCAAGTCTTTTGGTAGGGGGTAATCTTTCTTTTACAAAGCATAAAGGAGTGCATTATCAGATTAGAAATGGTACATTTGCAGGTATTGGAGGTGGTTCTTATATTCAAGTAGCCAATAGAGATTATGAAGCTTCTTTGGATAAGGAACATAGCATTGGAATAAATTTGTCTGGTAATTATCAATATACCAGAGTAGAAACAATGGTGAAAAATAAGAGAGTTTCTACTTCATCAATAGGTTTTATTGGGTCGTCAGGCGATGTGTTTATTGGTTGCGCTACAAATCTTTTGTTTGGTGAGGCTAGAGAGGTTGTGATTGAGCGAGGAAAAGATGGAGAGTATAGTGTAGGTGTGCGAGATGCTCTTAGCATGGGCGAAAGATTTACTACTACTTTCCAATATACACAGTCATATATTGAGAGTACGTTAATCCCAAATTTAAAAAAAGTGCGTAATAGTTTGTTGCATACAGTGGCAGATACTGCATTGGTGACTGAGAATACAACAGATGATGCTATTTATGTAACAGAGTTGACATTAGATGCTCCTGATTTTGGTAAGGATGGTACTTATAAAGTTGTTTATCCAAAAGGTGTGAATATGTCTGATACAATCGCGACAATTAATAGTAATATTGATTGTTGGGTTAATAATTTGCGATTGAACGAAGAAGAGAAAGTGCAAGCTATACGTAATAGTTATGGCAATTATGAAGGTAAGTATGAGAAATTTAATTATTCGTTTGATTCAGGTATTACTATAAATGATTCAAAAACGGTATCGAATGATACGACTAATGGTGGCGGTGCTAATCTTGATATACCGTATAGATTTAATAGAAAATTTGTAGGACAACTTAATAATCAAAAGTATGGCACTGTTGTATCAATAATGATTGATGCAAAAGTTTCGTTGTCGGGTAGTGATATGAAAGGTAGGTCAACGACTACAGGTTTTGTGCTTGCCGATACTGATTTTGCTAATGCTTATACAGTTGATGTAATTGTACCGAATAGAACAGATAGAAGTCCGATATTTTATACTCGAGCTGGGCAGACTTCATGTCCGTATGCAGATGAGGAGAGAACAAAATATTTCGAGCAGGGTAAGCATAAACTCGCTGAGAAAACAATACAAATTGAGGTGCCTCAAATTAGGGTAGAGAATGCAACTGCGATAAATATACCTGTGGGAGAGGCTGCGATTTATAAGCTATTGTTGTCTAATCATTCAGAGATAGACACCGATTTATATTTTAATCTTTGTGTGCTTGACGAAAGTAATCCTCATGGAGCTCATATATTGATGGATGGAGACCCAATACTTGATGAACGTCCTATTCGTATTAAGGCAGGAGAAAATGAAACTATAGCAAAAACTATTCAATTGATTCAAACTGACCAAGGTATATTGGAATATGATAGTATTGCTATAGTGCTTAAGTCGCAATGTCAAGGCAATTTGGCTGCTCATAAAATTATTGCTGATACGGTATATATTCATGCTTCATTCATTCCTTCATGTAGTAGAGTGGCATTGCAAATTGAAAATGAGGTATTGAATACATCGATTGAAGGTGCGATATTACCTATCGTAATTAAGGAGTATAATATCAACTATACAAGTTTGCAAGGTATTAGATTGCAATATAAGGCAGAGCGAGATAATGATTGGAATATGTTAGGCGAATGGTTGCTTGATACAACAGCAAAGGCTGGAGCGAATATTCTTAATTCGAGTGAAATAAGTTATAACTTCGACATGTCGGACAATGCGTTTTATCCTGATGGAGTTTATCAATTTAGAGCTGTAACGATTTGTGCGGGTGATGTGTATAATGAAAGTGAGGTTGTATCGGTGATTAAGGATGTAACGCCACCTGCTCTATTTGGTTCACCGCTTCCGGCTAATGGTATACTTGGTGTTTCTAATGAAGTTTCTGTAATGTTCAACGAAGATATCAAATATTCACAATTGACTGATACTCGTAATTTTATTGTTGAGGGTCGTTTGAATGGTTATAGGGTTGATCATTCGGTGGCAATACAGTTAATAGCTTCAGCTACAGCTTCAACAGAAACTAATTTTTCTATTGACAAAACTCCTTTTGCTATTAATCTTTGGTTGAACTATTCTAAGCCCGGCAATATACTTTCGTTTGGCTCTGCTAAGAGTAAGTTTATTGTTGGAATTAATGATTCTCAGCAGTTTGAGATTTCGGTGAATGGTAATGATACTTATATTTCTACGGTTATTTTACCAAAAGACAAGTGGTTGTTTTTGTCGGTAGTGTATGACACTATTGATGGTGGTCATATATATGCTCATTATGCATCTGATGTATCAAGTGTTGAGTTGTTGGATGTTGCTAATGTGGGTATCTATTTGGGTCGTGGCATTATGACGTTAGGTGGTGGTATAACTGCAGCTATGCATGAGTTGTCTATATGGAATTACCCACGTCAATGGGAGGTGGCGCAATCGGGCATGTATGATTCTAAAATAGTAGGTTCGGTAGGTTTAGTTGGATATTGGCGTATGGATGAGGGGTTTGGTTCGATATGTGAAGACATTGTTCGAGGTCGTCATTTTGTATTGCCAAGTGATAATGCATGGTATTTCAAGAACGAAAACATAGCAGTATCACTGGATGGTAAAATTGCGATGGGCATGAATATTTCAAAGGCTTCGCCTAAACCGACCGATGATTATATGTTGGAACTTTGGTTTAGAGGTGGAAAGCAAGATGGTGCGACTACGTTATTGTCTAATGGATTAGGATTCAGTATAGGATTTAGTGCCGAAGGTAAGCTAACGATGCAGAACTTGCAAAACACAAAACGCAGTTATCTCGATAATCAATGGCACCATTTAGCAATCAATTATCATTACAATGGTATGGCAACACTCTATGTCGATGGTGAGGTTACATTACAAGTACCTATAGCATTGATGCCAAAACTTGCGTCTGATAGATTAATTGTTGGCGCAGAGCGTTATCATGCAAACGATACTACTTCGCAATGGTCGTATGGCAAATATTTCACTGGCGATGTAGATGAAATCCGATTGTGGCGAGCCTCGCTTACTGCAGATTACATTCGTCATCAGTATCGTACGCGCTTGTATGGCAATGAAGATGGGCTTGTGGCATATTATCCATTTGAGCGGAGTACGCTTGATGACTTTTCACAGACGGTAGTCAATTTCGATTTTACTGATTATGTTACCGATTCGTTGTCTATGGAGTTCATTTTGTCAGGTGCATTGACCGATACTGCAATAGTACAAAAAGCTGAAGTGTCGCCATCGCTTCGCGAGGTGAGATTATTACAGAATGTTGATTTCTCATTTGTTGCATCAGAACGTAAGATTATTATTAATATCGAAGAGGATGCTGATGTAATAGAGGGAACAACTATTCAGTTTACGGTGCGTGATGTGGAAGATTTGAATGGTAATCGAGCCAATCCTATTAGTTGGACCGCTTATGTCAATCGTAATCATTTGAAATGGATGAAAAAAGAACATGAAGCCGAAACACTTGTGTCGTCATCGTATGATTTTACGACCAAAATATTCAACTACAGTGGTGTGGTTGAGCAGTGGAAATTAGTCAATTTACCTACTTGGTTGTCTGTCAATGCCGAATATGGCGAGTTGAGTCCACTTGCAACGCAAGAGTTATCATTCTCGGTCAGAGCATCATTGCCTATTGGCAATTACGAAACCACAATCTATCTTGTTGGCAACAATAATGTTTACGAGCCATTCGTAATCAACATTTCAGTCATTGGACAACGTCCAAATTGGAATGTAAATCCGTTGGTATATAAATATTCTATGTCGATTATTGGGCAGTTGGAGGTAGATAACATAATTTCGGAAGACGAAGATGACATTGTTGCCGCATTTATAGGCGAACAATGTGTAGGTGTAGCCTCGCCGGTATATAATCCACGCTATGATGCTTATTATGTGATGCTTGATGTTTTTTCTAACGAATATTCCGAGTTAAACTTCAAGGTCTATGATGCCAGCACAGGCAATGTCTATGCAAAAGTCGATGTACCTAAAGCCATTGTTTTCAGGAGCAATGACATCGTGGGCAGTATGAGCGAACCATTGATGTGGAGTGCGTTGAACTATTTAGAGCAGAAGACGAAACTAAACAGTGGTTGGTCGTGGATTTCGTTCTATGTCGATGTCAAAGATCGCAAAGTGAAAGATATTGTTGCCGACTACACATCTAATATCTCGATGGTTAAGAATAAAGACCAAAGTTTGATAATTGAAGACAATATGATGATAGGTCCTAATTTCAATCTCAAAGTAGGAGATACTTATTTAGTAAAATCCAATAAATGTTTCGATTTCAGTGTGGTAGGTCGTAGAATAACTCCCGCCGATTACGTAATAACTATTGATTCTGGTTGGACGTGGATTGGTTATACGCCTTCGTTCAATAGCTCCGTGCTCGAAGCCTTTGCCGACCTCTCGCCACATACGGGCGATATCATCAAGTCGCAAACTCATTTTGCAATTTACGATGGCTATGAGTGGATTGGCACGCTTAAGGTCATGGAGGCTGGTCGAGGCTATAAATACAAATCGCTTGTCGGCAAACGCACATTCATCTACCCATCCGTAGTTGTTAGTGGTTATGGTTCAATGCAAGTTCAAGCAGCAAAATCTGATACCTATTTCAAGCCTATTGATAACAGCCAATATCCAAGCAATATGACCATATTGGCAAAGGTATATAAAGGGGAAGATGCAGTAATTGATGCCGAAGTCGGCATATTTGATGGCAACGATTGTCGAGCCACTATTCTTGCCGATGCCGATGGCTATGTATGTCTCACTGTGCCTGGCGAAGGTCAAGGTGATGTGCTTACCTTCAAAGTCCGAGTTGGCGATGAAATCTATAATGTCAAGCAAACGCTTATCTATCAAGATGATGCTATTATAGGTTCAGTCCGCGAGCCATATCGTATTCAAATCGACGAATCTACAGGAATCGAAACAAATACGATTAACATTACTGATGTCATGGTATATACTCGCAACGGACAACTCATCATCAAAGGCAACGAAGGCGACTATGCAGTCTACGATGCGTTAGGTCGAATAGTTTACATCGGTTCAGCTCCGACACTTTCACTCCCACGCGGAGTCTACATGGTCCACCTCAATGGCGCAACACGCAAGATAGTTTTGTAAAGAGCGTTTAATAAAAAACCAGTGCCACAACTTTGGGGTTGTGGCACTTTTTTGTTAATCAAAATATGGAAGATTACCTATTTCTCTATCTAAAAATTCAAAATATTCTTCATCGTAAGTGTAGTAAGAATAATCTCCTATTGAATTGCTATTAACCGGATAAGCATGGTTTATAAACAATACTGAAGTATTAGTGGAATCATAAAGGAGATTTTTATTTTTAGTGAAAGTATAAAAAAGAGAATTATACGCTACCGTAGCACTATCAAAACTACAAAAATATTCACCACGGTCTGTCGCAGGTGGAAAATGAAGCATTGTTTCTCCTGGTCTGAGTTTTACATAACCAGAATAAATAGTAGTTAAATAAATAGTATCATTAGGTTTTATTTCGTATTCAAAAATTGTATCACCTTTGAATAGGTTTAATACAACATTATCTTTTAATGAGTTACATAAATACAAGTGTTCAGTAGTATCAACTTCTCTACTACAACTGATAAATAATACACTTACAAGCAGAATAAAATAATACAAGTTTTTCATAATAATAAAGATTTAGAGGTTAGTATTTTAATTGTGAGTGCAAAGGTAATGAAAATATTTTAAGGATACAATACCCCCCCTCCCCCCCCCCCCCCCCCATTTTTAATATTTTTTAACTCTTCTGCTTACAATAATAGCATTCTTCAGTAGGGACACGTCACGCCGTGTCCGATCAGCCAATAGGCTGAAAAAGCAATTAGTAGTGACGCTCGGCACAAGCATTAAATCGGTCATCAGACCGAAAAATCCGGATACGCACAGCGTTCCAAAATATCTAGACTATCCGCCTCTAAAAACTAAATCCTCAAAGCTCCCAACCATCCAGCATACTACAACATATAATAAATATATGATAAATATATGATAAATATACAATAAATATACTATAAACATATGATAAATATACTATAACTATACCTATAGAATAATTCCATACATATCAATCAATAAAATAAAAGGCTACATATCAATCAGATATATAGCCTTTATTATTTTTATTGTGAATTTTATATTTTAATGCAAATCAATTTTTGAGTGATTTTCGAACCATTGTGATGGGTAGCTTGTATTACTAATACATATAGCCCAGTAGGAATTGTCTCGTTCTTAGAGTTAGTTCCATCCCATAGCGTATAACCTTGTTGAGCAACAAGTTGGTTGTTTGTGATATGGCAGACATGCGCACCACTTCTGGTATAAGCATCAATAGAGACAATGTAGTTCACATCAGGTAAGTTATGATGAATAATGAGGTGGTCTTGATGACCATCGTTATTGGGCGAAAAATTGCTATTTTCAATCCAAAAATGTTTGCTCGACTCATTCTCTTCAAAATTAATGGTTTGAGAGTTTTGCCAGCCAGCTGTATTGTGAGTTGCACTGCTCCAATTCGCTGCCGATTGGGTAGGTGACATTGGGTCAATGCGTTCGAGCGATATATCATGCAAGTTCGTGAGTAGTGGATGATGCCACGAGTCGGAGTAGTGCACCTCGTCTATCGTATTTCCACTACGGTCGGCAAGTACGAGTGTACCCTCCGTTGCAGCCATAGATGGCAAGGTTGATACAAAATATATTGATTGTGGATTAACGCCTAAGACACAATCGATTGCACTCGTATCGGGCGAAATTACAGCAAATCGGTGTGGCGGTAGTATTGTGCTTGTCGTGCAGAATATTTTTGAGTTTTTAAGGTTGTTCTCTTCATCTCGATTCGAGAGCATTAAGCGATTGAGGTCTATATAGAAATCGCTATTGTTGTATAGTTCGATGAATTTACTATGTCCTTCACTGACGTATGGCATCAATTCGTTGAATATTATGTCCATATATTGCGCTTGGTGAGGGAGAGCGATAGTGATTGTAGTATCGGGCATACTCCACCCACTCACGCATCTTATATTCGAAAAAGTGATATCGATAGTATATGTAGAATCAAGAGGCTCAACTAAATATAGGTTGAGTATATCACGTTGAGGTTCAATCCAGCTTAGCGATTTAAGCGAGTTGCCTGCAATAGTGATAGACTCCTGAAGTTCAATGATTTCTCCTTGCATTGGTTTATTGAAATAGACCTTTATAGAGTGGTCGTCTTCTATGCCAAAATTTGTAATGTAGGGTATCAACTCATCAGGCATAGAGCAAGCAATGCTATTCGATTCGGCAGGTGTACCTCCTCGCACATCAACCGAAGGTCCCCAAGTAGTAGCGTTAGATAGTGGATTGGTTGGGTCCTTACGCTCAAGCGACCATCCTCCATCTGCTTTGAATGGTTCTGAGTCGTACCAATCTGTTGTGTATTCTACAAAAGAAATAGTATGATTTTGTTTGTTCTTTAGTGTTAGCAAATTACCATCGTTTGTCAGCGCAGGCATAGATTCTACGACACATATTTTGGTAGTGATAGCCGAGAGTTCAAGAGCAGAGTTGAACGAACAAAGCACGGCATAATCGTTAGGCTCAAGTATATAGTCGCCTAATGTGCCAGTTTTAGAAGAAGAACTAATTTTGCAGCCTCCGAGAGTAAGAGTGCGGTTGGTTGTATTGTAAATTTCTATCCATTCCACTTCAGGTAGTTGTACTGAAGGATTAGGTTTAGACATTATTTCGGTTATGACAATATCACCTAGTTTAATAAGTTCTGTTTCGGTAGGCTTATCTCCACAATTGATGCTATTTATGCGTAGATTATAAGGATTATTGGGGTTCTCAAAGAGAAGAAAGCCTGTAGATGTTGAACTAGGAATTGATGCTGTATTTAGTGTTGTTTTTTTTAATTCAATATTGTTGCCGTTTATGGAACATAAGACATTCCAATCTCCTCCATTACGAATTATTTTACACGAAAAATCTATTTTTCCATATGGTATTTGTGTTTTTGATTCCATTATAGGTTTTAAAGTTTCTTCATCGTTATATACTAAATGCACACTGCGATTGGGAAGGTTAATCCTTAAATATGTGCCAGATGATTCTCCAAGCGAGGGGAGAGATGAAGCTATATAAAACAAGATTTCTCCTTCAGAATTCTTATTGACATCAAAAGTCAAATTGCAACCCCACCAAGTATTATCAGTTTGAGTATTAGCAGTGCGAAAAGACCCTTTTTTTAGTTGGCTATCGACAATCTCTCCAATAGGATGTAGTTCAACGGCATAGCCACCATCATTTTTTATCATTTGGGCTTCCATATCACTCATAAACCATCGTGGATTTGCGGTGTAATTGCCGTCTGAAAAGTCATCGTGAAATTGACTAAAACAGATGTTTGTAAAAAGTAGTAATGTCAGTGTTAAATAATTTTTCATAAATGCTTTATTATCTGAAAAAAAAATCTTAATTTTGCAACGTGGTATGTTGTGTGCTTGGTGTACTAACCGACCACAAATTTACAATATTTAGTTTAATTAACAAAATTTTATATAACTTATTATGAGAGTGGCAATTGTGGGTGCAAGTGGCGCCGTAGGACAAGAGTTTTTGCGTGTATTAGCAGAACGTAATTTTCCAATTTCTGAATTGAAATTGTTTGGTTCGTCACGCAGTGCGGGACGTGAATACGAATTTTGTGGACGTAAAATCAAAGTTCAAGAGCTTCGTCATGGCGACGATTTCAAGGATTTAGATATCGTTTTCACATCAGCAGGTGGTTCTATTTCTCAAGAATATGCCGAAGATATTACTCGCTTTGGTGCTGTGATGATTGACAATTCAAGTGCATTTCGTATGGATGAAGATGTGCCATTGGTTGTGCCTGAAGTGAATGCCGAAGATGCCCTTAATCGTCCTCGTAATATTATTGCAAACCCTAACTGCACAACAATCCAAATGGTTGTGGCATTAAAAGCAATTGAAAATTTATCGCACATCCGTCGTGTGCATGTCTCTACATATCAAGCTGCTTCTGGTGCAGGTGCTACTGCTATGGCTGAACTCGAACAACAATATCGCGAAGTGTTGGCTGGCGAGCCTGTTACTGTTGATAAATTTGCTTATCAATTGGCTTATAATCTTATTCCTCAAGTAGATGTGTTCACTGATAATGGTTACACTAAAGAGGAGATGAAGATGTTTAATGAAACTCGCAAAATTATGCACTCTGATATTGCCGTGAGTGCTATGTGTGTGCGTGTGCCATCGTTGCGTGCTCACTCTGAGTCTATTTGGGTAGAGACCGAACGTCCTATCACTGTAACTGAAGCTCGTGAAGCATTCGAAAAAGCCGACGGTGTGGTGGTTATGGACAATCCAGCAGCTAAGGAATATCCTATGCCTCTCTTCCTTTCGGGTAAAGACCCTGTCTATGTTGGTCGTATCCGTCAAGACCTTGCTAACCCTAATGGCTTAACTTTCTGGTGTGTGAGCGACCAAATCAAAAAAGGCGCAGCCCTCAATGCTGTGCAAATCGCTGAATATTTAATCTCTGTTAAAGGTTTATAATTATGAAAAAAATATTATTTTCAGTATTAGCAATGCTTATGTTGGTGGCTTGCAATCAAGCACCAAAAGGTTATAAAATTACAGGCACACTTGATACCGACGAATTTAATGGTAACTGGGTCTATGTGGCTGAAACATTGCGTAAACTCGCTACTGAGCCTATTGATAGTGCACAAATCATTGATGGTAAATTCGAAATGCAAGGTGTAGCTGTTGAGCCATTGATGTCGGTAGTGGTGATTACCGACGAAAATCGTCAAATGGTTGAACAAGGCGTAGGTGCTTACTTCATTCTTGAAAATGGCAGTATCGCAATGAATGTTGATACAGCCAATGTGATGACTGTAACTGGTACTGATTTTAATCGTGCTTATGCCGAGTATGATTCTATTATCATGTCGTTTGATGAACGTTGTAAGGTGATTGCTGATGGTGAAGGTTCTAATTCTGAAAAATTTGAGGCTATCACAGCAGAACGCACTAATTATAAATCAACTATCAAATCATTAGTATTGCCATACGTGGGTACTCAACCTGCAATAAAGATGGTGAAAGATATCAAACACTTGTTCTCTAATGAAGAGTTGGCTGAGTTGTTACCTGTTGATACAGCTAAAGCTCGTACTGCAGAACAACCATACATGGCTGTAGGTAGTTATATTACAGATGAGGCAACTCCTAATGCTGATGGTGACACTATTCGTTGGATGGATGTTATTTCACAACACGACTACACGTTAATTGACTTTTGGGCATCATGGTGTGGCCCATGTATGCGTTCTATGCCTGGACTTAAAGAGTTATATGCAGAACATTCTGGTGAACACTTCGAAGTTATAGGTATTTCTTTTGATAAGAGTCGTGATAATTGGCTTGGTGCTATTGAGCGTTTAGAACTTAACTGGGTGCAACTCACAAATCTTATGTTTTGGGACGAACCTATGGTGAAACGTTTCGAGATTCCATATATTCCATCAACTATGTTGGTTGACCGCGAAGGAAAAATCATTATTCGCAATCCTAACCACGATGAACTAAAAATATATTTAGCAAGATGAGAATATTCCCAGCAGAGTGGGCACCACAACAGTTTGTGCAACTCACATGGCCTCATGCCGACACCGATTGGGCATATATGCTTGATGAGGTGCAAGCGTGTTTTAAAAATATAGCATGCGAAGTGGCTAAGCGTCAGCAATTACTTATTGTTGCGCCTGACGTAGAGGATGTTCGCCGTCAGATTGCCGATGAGGTGAATATGACGAATGTTACATTAGTAGAACTTCCATCCAACGACACTTGGGCTCGTGACCATGGTGGAATCACTATCTTTGAAGACGGTAAACCCGTAATTCTCGATTTCCAATTCAATGGCTGGGGCTTGAAGTTTGCTTCCGACAAAG
Source organism: Candidatus Aphodosoma sp. (assembly GCA_045658305.1). Taxonomy (GTDB): domain Bacteria; phylum Bacteroidota; class Bacteroidia; order Bacteroidales; family Paludibacteraceae; genus Aphodosoma. The sequence continues at coordinate 15,594 of JAZOUT010000106.1, forward strand.
ACAATCTCATCACCGAGCGTCTCCATTGTGGCGGACACCTCTTTGGCGAGTTGCGCAATTGCCGTAATTTCGTGTTTGAAGGTGGCTCTATCGAGAGTGATGGCGAAGGCACTCTGCTCACTACCTCTGAATGTCTTTTGTCGCCAAACCGCAATGCCACTATGTCGCGTGCCGATATCGAGAAATACCTTTTGGACACATTAGGCGCACGCCAACTCCTTTGGCTCGACCATGGCTATCTTGCTGGTGATGATACCGATTCGCATATCGACACACTCGCTCGCCTTTGTCCTAATAATACAATATTATACGTGAAGTGTGACGATGAGTCGGATGAGCATTATGAGGCATTGCACCGTATGGAAACGCAACTCAAGACCTTCCGCACCCTCAGTGGTGAACCATATCGCCTAATTGCCTTGCCAATGGCGCGCCCAGCCTTCGAAGACGATGAGCGCATCCCTGCCACATACGCCAACTATTTGGTTATAAATGGTGCAGTGCTTGTGCCAACTTACGATACTGACTTAGATGCTATTGCTTTGGCTCAAATACAACTCGCATTCCCAGAGCACGAAATTGTAGGTGTTGATTGTCAAGCCCTCATCCGTCAGCACGGTTCACTTCATTGTGTTACTATGCAGTACCCATCATTTTAACCTTTAACCTCTGACTTTAGAGTATGAAAATAGGTATAATTCAACAAACAATAACCTCCGATGTGGAGGCTAATAAAGCGAAGCTTCGTGCCGAAATAGTAGCTGCTGCTACTGAAGGTGCTGAGCTCGTAGTGCTTCAAGAGTTGCATAATACTCCATATTTTTGTCAAACTGAGAATACTGAGTTGTTCAACCTTGCAGAGCCAATCCCTGGTCCATCAACCGAATTCTATTCGCAAGTGGCTCGCGAATGTGGTGTTGTGCTTGTGACTTCATTGTTCGAACGTCGTGCGGCTGGTTTGTATCATAATACTGCCGTAGTATTTGAAAAAGATGGTTCTATTGCAGGCAAATATCGCAAAATGCACATCCCTGACGACCCTGCCTATTACGAAAAGTTCTATTTCACACCAGGTGACCTTGGTTTCGAACCTATTGAAACTTCGGTTGGTAAGTTGGGCGTATTGGTTTGCTGGGACCAATGGTATCCTGAAGCTGCTCGTCTCATGGCTTTGGCAGGTGCCGATTTGTTGATTTATCCTACTGCTATTGGTTGGGAAAGCACTGATACACCAGAGGAGAAAGCACGTCAACGTGAGGCTTGGATTACAGTTCAACGTGGTCATGCCGTAGCCAATGGTTTGCCTGTTGTTAGTGTCAATCGTGTAGGTCACGAGCCTGATCCAAGTGGAGCAACTAATGGCATCCTTTTCTGGGGTAGTAGCTTTGTGGCTGGTCCTCAAGGAGAATTCCTCTATCAATCGCCATCAGATAAAACAGACCGTCAAGTGGTTGATGTAGATATGCAACGTAGCGAAAATGTTCGCCGTTGGTGGCCTTTCCTTCGCGACCGTCGCATCGAAAATTATGGAGATATAACAAAAAGATTTAGAGATTAAAAGTTTTAGTATACTAAGACTGTTGACTTTTGACAGTTGTCTGTAGACATTTTATTTATGCAAAGAAAAGATTTTGAAATAATGGCACCTGCAGGCTCATGGGAGAGCCTACAAGCTGCTATACAGGCTGGTGCCGACTCTGTATATTTTGGTATCGAACGTCTCAATATGCGTTCACGTTCTTCGAGCAACTTCACAACCGAAGACCTTCACCGCATTGTGGAGCGTTGTAAAGAGGCAGGCATTAAGTCCTACCTCACTATCAATACGATTATCTACGATGAGGACCTCGAACTCATGCGCGAGATTGTCGACAATGCCAAAGAGGCTGGTGTGAGTGCTATTATTGCTGCCGATGTGGCGGTAATGCAATATGCTATTTCGCAAGGTGTAGAGGTGCACCTAAGCACTCAGCTTAATATTTCTAATGTTGAGGCATTACGTTTTTATGCTCAGTTTGCCGATGTAGTGGTGTTGGCTCGTGAGCTTAATATGGACCAAGTGGCTGAAATCCATCGCCGTATTGTTGAAGAGAATATTGTTGGTCGCAATGGCGAACTCATTCGTATTGAGATGTTCTGCCATGGTGCATTGTGTATGGCAGTATCGGGCAAATGTTATCTATCGCTTCACGAACTCAATGCTTCTGCCAATCGTGGTGCTTGCATGCAAGTATGTCGCCGTGCCTATCGTGTGCATGATGAGGATTCAGATATCGAACTTACTGTTGACAACAAATATATCATGTCGCCAAAAGACCTCAAAACTATTCACTTTATGAATAAAATGATGGATTCGGGTGTGCGTGTGTTCAAAATCGAAGGTCGTGCTCGTGGTGCTGAGTATGTCAAGGCTGTAGTTTCATGCTACAACGAGGCGATTGAGGCTCATCTTAATAACGAATTTACCGACGAGAAAGTAGCCGATTGGGATGTGCGCCTTGCTAAGGTATTCAATCGTGGTTTCTGGGATGGTTACTATCTTGGTCAACGCCTTGGCGAGTGGAGCCACAATTATGGTTCAAAAGCTACTCACAAAAAGGTGTATATCGGTAAATGTACCAATTTCTTCCAAAAAATTGGTGTGGCAGAATTCCTTCTCGAAGCCCAAACTCTCTCTGTTGGTGACGAAATCCTCGTAACTGGCGAAACTACAGGTGCATACGAAGATGTAGTAGAAGAAGTTCGCGTTGACCTCAAGCCTGTCGAAACAGTCGAAAAAGGTACATACTTCAGCATCAAAACTAAAGATGTTGTTCGTCGTAACGATAAACTCTTCAAAATTGTTCCTGCCGATGAATTGCAAAAATAATTATTTATAATCTATATTTTATGAAAAAATCATTATTGTTTTTATTGTGCGTTGTATTTAGCGCATTGTGCATGAATTTGAAAGCTGAGACTCTTGAAGAAAAAGTAGCTCGTCTCGAAGCTCAAATCTCTGCTCTCGAAGCAAAAACTGCAGCAACCGATTCTGTGTTGACTGCCGAAGTGGTCGAACCTAAAAAGAATTTGCAACCTCTTACTATCAAATTCGATGCTCGTTTCGACTGGCAATCT
>JAZOUT010000107.1:0-6864 GCA_045658305.1 Candidatus Aphodosoma sp.
TTTTGCATCTCCACGATTGACTTTTGCATTTTGAGCAGCATACCAAATTGCTGGAATAATTCCCCACACGGTGATTGGAGGCATTAACATCCATAATAATCCACGATTAGGAACTTTATAACATTCTTGGTGTGTAACAGCTGGTTCATACAGGTCTCCAATATTGGTATCTACTTTGTAACAAACACCATTTGTATTGATGAATATATTGACATAATCTTTGTGCTCTTGAGTAACAGAGGTAGAGTTTTGTGTATTAGTTGTAGATGTTCTACCTGTACTTGACAATGATGTCTCACCAGTCCAAGCATTAGTTACTGGCTTCGTATTTACATTAGTAGTGGAGGATGTGGTGACACGACCAGTTGTTTTGGTTACTTGCTCCTTTTTCTCGTAAACCAAAATCTCTCCGCCTAATCCATCATCCATTGTACGGTCTGGAACAGACATATCTTCCAGAACCTCGGCTTTGGTCATACCAACTAAGTCATCGAATGCATTCCCAATGTACTTTTCAGGAATGTCTGTAACGGTTACAGATTGAACCGTCCAACATGAGGTCATAACAACGCAGACCAACATGAGAAGTAAAAAATTAAATGTTTTCATTTTGTTTGTTGTTTAAAGAGTTAATAATTGGATTTATCTATCCTTCAAAAAGGATTTATTTCGCTTCTATAAATGGTACAAAATCAGAAAGTACCTTAATCATATCTACTAATGATTTATCGCTAATAGAAGTGTCATTAGGTAATGCGATTGTTTCTGGCATTACCTCTATCAGATTCTTTAGATAAATCGATTTAATAGCATAATTGATATTATCTTCATTATCCCAACCAGAAGAAGTAATACCAATTAGATTACCTTGTTTATCAAAGAGTGGTCCTCCACTATTACCATGTGTGATAGGAACTGAAATCTGATACAAACGAATATCCCCTTGTGCGCCAGTCTTTGCACTAATTGTACCATCGGTAAATTTAATTTCTTCACCTAATTTTTGAGTTTTGGGATAACCAAGTGCAAAAACTCCAGTGCCAACATCTTCTGTCTTTGCAGTAAATACATATGGAATTTTAGGCAACCCAACAAATGAATTATCGACAATCTTGATGATAGCCAAGTCATTTGTTGGGTCAGTAACTACAACTTCTGCTTTGTAAGTTCTGGTTTGTCCATTTTGTTTGAATGTAACTTGCATTTGCTTTGCTCCATCTACTACATGGTGGTTGGTGGCAATATATCCTTTCTCGCTAATAAAGAATCCAGAACCAGACCAAAGCCAGTCGGTGGTTTGATTGGCAGGTTGCGTTGTTTGCTTGCCAGATGGGATATGTGCTGTAGGATAAGCATCTTGCGGGCGGGCAAGATAGGTGAACTCATTTACAGATAGCGAACTTAACACAAACGTTCCTATGCTGTTTGCTACCATTCCAAATTTATTACCACGCAAATTTTTAGCTGGAGTTTGAGCGACTGTTGTGCCATTGATAGCAAAAATAAATCTATCATCAGACTTAAATACTTTAAGTAGATTATCTCGCTCCGTATGAATTGTTGTGGAAGAATATGACCAACTGCGCAACCATTGTACCACACCTTCATATTCTCCTACTATCGCGAACTTACCATCATTAGAAACTAAGAAGCAGTAGTAGTTATCCCAATCTTGAAAACCAAAGAGCAAACCATATTGTGCTTTAGAATTTTTGCCATAGCTACGCATTTTTGCTTCTATTTTATAATCTTGTGTTTGATCAAAAGGAATGTAGCAAGAGCGTTGAACCATTGCCTTTTCCGCTTGATTCGATAAGGTGACACTTCTTCCGTCTGTACTTAAAGCGGAGCGATTATTCTCTCCATTTACAATCCATGCTTCAGGATGGTTGCCAAAAAACTCATTATAGACTAGGTATCCTGTACCATTTTCGTCCAGTTCTACAAACTTGCCATCCACTAAATTACCTTTTTCATACAACGCATAGCGATGAAGTTTTCCTGTTTGATAATACTCGTAATATTCGCCATCGTGAGTACTGTTTTTTACATCACTAATAGAGTATACTTGTCCATTTTCATAATAGATTATATATTTTCCGTCTGACCTTCCATTATAATAGTCATGCTCTTTTTCTTTATTTCCATTTTTATAATAAGAAATAAATTTACCTTCATGAAAGTCTTTATTGCTATCTGCGTAGTCAATATAAATAGGAGTAAAGACAGACTGCAAAGAACCATCCATGTAATAATCTTTCACTTCACCGTCTGGAATATTGGGTGCTTTATATTTAATACGTCTATAGTATAAAGCATCTTTTGCTTCACAACGTTGCCAGTTTGCATTGAAAAACTCTGTGACAGTTTGACCTATTACAGGATTATATGTTGAGGTTTTGTCAAATTGTTCTGTTGGACTTTCTGCACCTCTATAATAATAGGTTACAGCACCTGTGATATTCGTGATTTTTCCTGTGTACAAACTACCTAAAACAAATGAACCCTCCATAACAACACCGTTTGCCTTCTCGATTTTTCCATTGCCATGTAGAATGTAATTGATAAATTGACCCGTGTATACATCACCATTTGGGTCTATCTGTTTGCCTTGTCCTGTAGCTTGATTATTTGTAAATTCACACTCTAATTCTCTACCATCAGCCCATGACAATTTTCCTTTACCAACTCGAATACCATTTTCATAGTTACCTACAAAAGTAGAATGTAATTCGTTGTTAATGTAGCGGACCGCTGTACCATGACCGTGTGCTTTGTTATTTAGGATTTCGCCATCCCAAGTAAAGGATACACCGTCTTCGTAATAAGAATCAAGAATTTGACAGTTAACATTGGAACAAAGAATCCATTTCTCCTCCAATGTTCGTGCACTTAGCAATAATGACATTGCGAGTGCGATTAGTAATAGAATTTTTCGCATACTTTTAACCCTAATTCGTGTCGGGTGCAACCTTTGATAGTTAGTATTATTATTTGAGATTAGACACAATAAAAAACGTGAACTTTGTCGTTCTTTGGGTATCTCGGCACTGGACTCGCCTCACTCACCAAATTACTGAACAAAAGCTCACGCGTAGCGCGAGCGTCCTAGCTTTGTTCTCGGTGAGTTCCTAAAAGTGTCCAGTTTTTAGATACCCAAGCACAATCTAAACGCTTAAATAAAATATGTCATGCATCGCCTTTACGATGCTGGTTTACCATAGGCTGAAAATGTTTTAATTTCTTGTATATAAATATTATTGTTTCATTTTAGGAAAGAATAATTCAAATGCTGTCTTGTTCAAGATTTCTTGTAACTTACGGTCGCATTCTGTAATCTCATGCCGACAAGAATCCATGTGTTGTTTTCGTTCTATTTCATTGCTTATATGGATGACATTATTTAACAAGCAATTATAAATATGTATGCATCTGCTTCGGCGTTCGAATAGCTGCATAACTTCACATGTTGTTTTTGCCTTGGAATATCGTTCAATAAAATCTTTTGCAGCACCTTCTGGCAATAATAATTTTGCTAATGTTTCGAAATCGTTATTCATAATGTGTGTGTTATGAGTTGCATAGGGAACTATATTTGACCACGAATCATACCTGCATGAGGATATTCGGGAGATGTGTATTTTGCAACGCTATTAGCTAGACTATTTACAAGATTGTTGAAGTCTGTTTGTAGTGATTCAGAAAGAGGTTGCAAATGTACTATATTATTTACAATAGAACTCAGCTTTTCTTGCTGTAAGCATGTCTCTTTATATTCTTCAAAGACTCGGCTGCGCTCTTCGATAAGTTCTCTTCTTTCATTCCTATCATTTAGATGAAATAACGCTATCGTCTTTTCTCCTTTAATATCTTTGATGCCATTGGTTTCTCGTGGTACTAAAATATATTCATGAAAGCCGAGGTGATCTAATGGATTTTCCTCATAAGGATTTATTATTAATGGATTTTCTCTGCTAATATCTTTGTTCGCTAAATCACGTTGCAACTCATCACTTAAAGGAAATTTGTCTTTTTTGTATGTACGATTGCATAAATCGCAGGAGTATAATAAATTTCTCCAATCATGACCTAACCAATAGTATGTTTTTTTGGGACGAAAATGCTCCACATCATTATATCGTTTGGTAAGATTAGTTTCACAATAGGCACACTTATCGTATTGATCACACATCAATTGCGTCCTAACATCATCAGCTCCGTATATCTCGCTTGAAACATCGTCAACACTAGTTGGCGTAGGTGCAGACCTCAATGTAGTTGGAACTTCCGTAGATTTGTATAATTTTATCATAATTGAATATGCAATTCGTTTGCGATTTTTTCAAGCAATTCGTTTGTTCGAATAATATTCGGATCTTGAATAGACAAGCCATTCATTTCTTGGTTGAGTTCTTCTAACCGCTCTTTATCATCTTCTGACAATTCAGATTTAGACAAGATATTTTCTCGCTCTTTGATCTTTTCGTCCCAGATTGGCGATTTGAGCGATGACAGACCAAAAAGTTCACTTAATAATACCAAACCTACATTAGACTTAGATATATCAGGAACTTCTTCTGTAGGATTGTTCAAATTTATAACTTGTGCAATATCAGAAGATCCTACAACGATAATAGGACTATGGGTAGAAACAATGAATTGTATATTAGGGAATACATCATGCAGTTTACGAAGGATTGTTCTTTGCCAGTTAGGATGCAAATGCAGGTCAACCTCATCAATTAGAACAACTCCTTTCGCATGCAAAGCATTCGGCATTTTGGGATTTGCTTCTGCCATACGAGCTGCCAAGTCAGCAACCATAGCGATAACTATTTTATAGCCATCACTCAGTTGTTCTATGCGAAGTTCGTGTCGTGTGCCATCTTTTTCGACCCTATCCATAATGAAGCGAAGAGGTGAAACTTTGATGCGAGGATTTTGATAGCAATCAACAAACATTGATATAGCAGAACGGACAACTTCAAGAACAGGAGATTTATAATTAAAATCCTGCAATTCTTTCATCATGTGGAGTTCTTCGCTTTCCATTAAGTCAAACCATCCAAAGAAGCGTTTAAAGTCAGTTTCTGGTTTAATAGCACTTTTGTAGCAATCCCACCGTTCGTATGTTTTCTGAAAACCTCGTTTGCGTTCAGGAACACTAAACTGACCTCTTCCAGTTCCATAATATGCAAAAATCGGCAATGCAACTTCTTCTTGTCGAATAATCGCCTCTTTCTTTTCTAAAGCCAATTGCTTAATTTGATCATAATTAGTTTTTGGCGTATTTGCAACTCCTTTACGATAACGCGTTACAGAAATAGGATTACCTTCATAAGTCAATTCCGCTGTAATTGCTGAAAAAGAAGCACGATGTCCATGACGATTAATATGCACATCCAAATCACTAATTTGATAATCTTGTATTCCTGGAAACTGCATTGCATAAACGGCTAATGCAGTAGCCATGGCATCTAAAATAGTTGTTTTGCCATACCCATTATCACCAAGCAAGACAAAAATATTTTTGTCTTTTCGGAAAGATAATTCTAGCGCGTTCTCCCCTATCAGACGCGTGTTTGTAATGGAAATTTTATCAAAACGCATAACTTTTGAGTTTTATGACCTTATTGATTCTTTTACTTCTTATATTAAAATCCGCCGCAAAGATACACTTTTTTTTCGAGATATGCAAGAAAAATTATAATTTGGGGTGATTTTTTGTATAGAGGTAAGGATTTCTCGCGAGAAAAGGGAAATTATACCCTCCGCTTCGCCCATTTGATGATCTGCAAGATGCTTCCTTCGGAGAGAGCGTATTGCGGATTCTTGGATAACTGGAAAGCACACTCGGAATCGCTAATCTTGGAATGTCGTTGGCGCATATCTATATACGTCAGCAATAATTCGCTGCGAATATACTGCGCCTTGCTCACTACGCCAAACGCATAAAATTCTCTCAAACTTGCCATACTATCAGGCAGTTGCAAATACTCTAAGTAAGTCATAACTTTGTCGGATTTAAGGGATTTTTTGACAAAGTTACAATAATACGGGCAACGAAAAAAGTATAAAATTTTGTACTTGTACGGCTCGCCAAAAAGCAGTAATTTTGCACCGTGAAACGCATAAAAACAAGCGATTATGAACAAACAGGATAAAAAAGAACTACGGCAGCAGATTGCGTGCGAGTGGTTGGAGGAAAATTATTTGCAGTTTGGGAGTTTGAGGCATGATGTCGTGACGGATAGGTTGCAAATCCGTGTTGCGGATTTGCATAGTTTAGAGGACGGCTCCGCCTACAGTTTAGAGTTTAGAGGCAAGGAAAATTGGCGTAACCTCACCGACAAGGACATCAATACGATGGTGTGTCAATGCGTGGCGGAAAAGGGAGTGAACATATCGACCAACGAGATGTGGACTGCCCTCAAATCGGATATGGTGCCTGCGGTGCACCCCCTCAGAGCATGGCTCGATGGATTAAGACCATACACGGCAGATCAGCCCGATTGGATAGATATGGTCGCTCAACAGGTGACGGTCTCACCGTCACCGTTGAGCAACAGTTTAGAGAACGCCGCAAGCGGCTACAGTTTAGAGTTTAAAGGCAAGGAATTATGGCGCGCATGCTTCAAGAAGTGGTTTGTTGCCATGGTCGCTTCGTGGATGAAGGATGAGGTGGTGAATCACACCGTATTGGTGTTGGTTGGTCGGCAGGGTATCTTCAAGACTACATGGCTGGACCACCTTATTCCGCCCGAACTGCGTGCCTACAGCAGCAAGTTGCCACTATCGGGGCAGATAAGCAAAGATGATCGTTTGCGCCTATGTGAGAACGGTATGCTCAATATCGATGAGCTG
>JAZOUT010000108.1:0-6952 GCA_045658305.1 Candidatus Aphodosoma sp.
TCCCCTATAGGCATCTCCTTTAACACGCAACACAATGATTTTGTTTTTTTGAACTCTTTCATTAACTTTGAAAACTTAAAATTTTTTATTACCTAAAGGAATGATTGTTGGGTTTTCCTTTAGAATGACTATGCAAATATAAAGCACCGCTTTGAATTATGCAAATTAAATTAAAGCAAAAATAAAAATATTTTAAAGCAAATTATGGAAACTACTGTAAAACAACGACTTGAAATGTTTTTGGAATATAAAAATATTTCCAAAAGTGAGTTTGGAAGGGTTATAGGCGTTTCATCAGCCTATATTTCTTCTATGAGGAAATCTATCGCACCTGATAAGGCTGAAAGCATTGCTTTAAATTTCCCAGACCTTAATATTCAATGGCTTATTACAGGCAACGGACAAATGCTGATTGAAAAAGAGCAGCAATTTAGAGATGCAAAAGGTATGGTCTTGCCGTTGGTTACGTTTACCGCTATGGGTGGTTATAACGAGGATAATTGGACAGCTTTTGTTAACACTTGCCCTCTGTATGCAGTTCCCGATATTAAAATCCCTGCTGACTTTCTCATAAAGGTCGGTGGAGATTCAATGAACCCTGTGTATTGTGAGGGAGATTTGCTTGTTTGTAAGATGATCCAGGAGATTCTGTTCTTTCAATGGGGTAAGACTTATGTCCTTGATACATCACAAGGGGTTGTAGTCAAGAATGTATATGAGGATAAGGATAACCCTAACAATATTCTGTTGGTGTCCGAAAATGGAGAAAAATACCCACCTTTCGCCATTCCTCGTAAAGATATCCGCAAGGTCGCTTTAGTGGTGGGAAGTCTTAGAATTAGATTGGAGATGTAAGTATGTTTATCATTCCCGAAAACATTGACTTTGATGATGAGGTAAGCATCAAAGATTGTGAAAGAAAATTAATTAGAGCTAAGGAGAAAATATCCTCAAGACTTATAGATGGGTTGAGAGATTTTGAATATTCTCCCGACAGTAAAGAGTATAGAAAGTATAAAGACAAAGTTGGGATGTCTAAATTTCTTTATGGTTTAGCATTAGTATTTTTTTTGATTGATATTGCCGGTGGTAATAATCTAACGCTTATAATTATTTTGGGAGTAGTAGTTAACACAGGCTATCTACTATACAATTACTCCGAGTATCGTTCACTTAAAAAGTGGTATGATGATACAAAGCCAAAAGTGGTCCGTATGTACTACAATGAGTGGCAAAGAATTTACGGAATGTATTGTGAATGGTGCAGGGAGCATAAGCAAAAACCTTTATCGCCAACCCAAATCCCACTTGTTTATAACGATGTAGAGGTAGAGTATAGGAAACACTATTAAATATTCGCCTTTGTTTTGATTTTAATAAAACTATTGTAAGCTATGAAAAATCCTATTATTAGATTTATTGTTGCAACACTTGCTGGTTTAGCAGCGCTGTTTGCTATGGTTTCAATCTGTACTTTACTAAAATTAAGTGGTGTTTTATTTCTTGCAATAAACGCTGCTGTAGCAATATATGTGTGGCGATTTGTGTATTCTATTGGAACAAAAAATAAAGAAGAATAACTTAATATAATACTCCAACTATCAAGTATGAAAAAACTTATTCTCCTTTTAACTTTGATTGCAGGGATTGCAGTCGGTTATGTGTCAGCAAAAGATGCCCCTGTAGCTGCAGAAGCAACCTATGTGTACATCTGCACTGGTCCTAAATCAACCGTATATCACAAGACTGATAAGTGTAGGGGGTTAAAAAATTGCTCTACCTCTGTCAAGAAAGTTACTATTCAAGAAGCTGAGAAGATGGGCAGGAGAGCTTGTAAAGTGTGTTATTAAAAGCTAAGCAGAGCATTTTGGTTTTTACATAGTCGTTTGGTAGTGAGTTTGATTAGGAGAGGAAGCTCACGCAAACAGAGCTATGGTTGTTTGCAATTCAAACACTAAGTTGTCATGAATCGTAATCAAAGAACTAAAGTGGTTGATGGTATTGAATACGAACTTGTATTTACTATGTCCTCTAAGAGGAATGGTAAAGTGGTTCGTCCGAAGAAAGCCAAAGTCATGTGCTTTTGGCGACCTTTGAGATAATACTAAACCGCAATGCTCTGCTTTTTATTTAACGCAAAGATAAGGATTTGGTTCGGTTTCGTTAAAACAAAAAAGGGGATTGCTTTCGCTTTCCCCTTAATTAACCTCTACTTTTTTTGGTTATTTCTTGCTTGTCAAGCCAAAATACCCTTGAATAAATATCTATGAATTCAGCATTTTGTTGTTGCGCCTTAAATAAACGTTTAACAAATGATGAATTGTCAGGATTACAAATATATATCGGATGTTTTTTATCCATTTTTTTTAATTTAATACATTGGGAATTTCTTTGGATACCATGTACCGCACATATCTAATGAAGTATTGAGCTGTTTTAATTGGCACTCAAAGGTTATAATCATTAGTTTATCAGCAGGAGACAAATCCTCTTTATCCTTTAAGTCTTTTAATTTTTTGTTGATTCGTTTTTGTTCTTTAAGCAGGTCACAGATGAATTCGTATAGGCTGAATTCTTCTCTCTTTCCTTTTGCTAATTCCACTATCTGCTTATCGTATATTTGCAATACATCCATTTCGCTTTCCCTTTAATCAATTACTCTATACGTTACACCTCTGCCGTAGTCGCTATAGTCTATATCCACACCATTGATACATATTGCAAAGTTAAGATTATCTCCCTCCACTATTGTGCAGTCAAGAGGTGTTTTGTCTTTCTTAACCTCGTTGATGATTGCTTTACCGGCATAGATAGTATTACCCTCTGCTGAGGGTGCTGACCATTGGATTGTTTTTCCAAAGAGTTCCTGTGCCTTGTTTATTGTTAGTTTTTCCATAGTATTTACGTTTGAGTTCCAAAGTTAGTTATTCGGTTTCGGTTATGCAAGTCTTTTAAAGAGCCATATCCCCTCTGCATCTTTGTCAATCACAAGTTCATCAGTCCAATCATTATGTTCTTCAATCGCATCACTTTTGGTTGCAAAATATTTCAACATAATCTCCTTTGCCAAGTCTATCTGTTCAAGTGAGAGAGCGGTTATTAGTTCATCGTAACATTTTGCAGTATTGGGGTACCATTTCCTTGTCCACCCGTTTTCTTCGGGATGTCTAATTCTTGCTGTAAGTTGATAATTTGCCATAATTTTTAGTTTTAACTATTCTATGCAACTTTCATTGCCTGTTGTTTAATCTTCTTAGTCTGCCCCATATTCTCGTTTACAAGGGAGATTATCCTATCGTGGTAAGGAGTAGTGGAGTTATACTTACCTCTGCTCTGTATGATTCTAAAGCTATCCAAATCTACCTCAATGGTTTCAATCCTTACCCCTTTGATTCTTGCTGACAGAATGAGTGCGTTTGCCTTGTTGTAGTACTTGTTTGCATATATACAATGTCGCATAGCTGCACCCTCTGCAACAAATTCCTCAATAGATTTCAGTACCTCAATGGTCATATCTCTGTCCACTATACAGATACCAAAATACATTCCCTTTTTCTTGATATAATCAGCTTTCGCTTTCTTGTCTTTCAGCAGTCTGGTCATATCGCTCTGTATTCTCTCCCTTTCCTCTTGTCTTTCTTTCTTGATATACAACCTATCGTGCAGTTGTTGCAAGTCGGGACTGCAGATATAGTGTGGGTTGTTAATGTCCATATTGAACCCTCGCATAAGATCAATGGTGTCTGTCCATATGCTGTAGTCTGCAATACGGTAGTTGTGCCTGATAGCTATCTTAATCTGTTGCCAATAGTTGTTTATCAGTCTTTCCCCTATCAAATGGTAATTCTTTGTCTTGAGTAGGGTTTCTGTCTTGCTATCGTTTAATAGGGATTGCATAAACTCCACAGGTAAATATTTAGTCTTGTCTATATCTGCAGAACTTGTCATTCCGTTCCTCTTGAGGATAGGGAGTAATGAGGTGGTATTAGGGTAGGTGTAGGTGTTTTGGGATTCTACGTGTAGGCTTTCCGCATAGTAGCCGTATGCCCTTTCAGTTGTCGGTCTTATCTCCATGTCGGAGTATAAAGACCATTTTCTTGTCATAGGCACTTTCCCTCTTGCTATCCTCGTTTCCTTGCCTTGTTCATCTATCCACGATTGACAGACCTCTGTAATATCATTTATCACTTTGCAACCCTTTCTGTATTCGTGTCTAACCCAAAATGTACGGATAACCTGGAACTCCTTAACCCTCTCAGTTGTGTTGAATGTTGAGTAATTCACTCTCCTTTGGTTATTTTCCGCTTTCGCTGAGTGTATTTTACCGCAATGAGGACAAGTGAGAGTATCTCCCATAACTTTGCCACAATAAGCACAGATATTGCCTTTATTGCTGAAAAATGCACTTGCTCGTTGGTACAAGTTTACTCCCCATTTCTCTTGCTTTGGGGTTATCGGTTTAAGGGTAGAATAAAGCTCCCAAACTCTCTTTTGGGTCTTGGTCTTGGGTTGCATATCAATAAGGGGTTAAAGTGTATTAAAATAGAGAAAATTGCAGTTCTTCTGCCTGTTTCTTCTTGTCTGCTTTCGTTTGAGGTTTGGTTGCCTGTGGTTGCGCTTTGGGTTGGTCAAAGAGGTTTGGAATGTTGCTCTTTGGTTGCTCCTGTGCCTTGACAGGGGTTGGGGTTGCTTTTGGTTTGTCATCCTTAAATTTCTCCTGTGTTGCTTGGTTGTGTACTACTTTGCAACTTGGGGTAGTCTTGTCCACATTGATATTATCTTCATCATAGTAGTGGATAGCCATACCAAAGATTTCATCATCAGCAAAACCCTGTCTGCCTGTTTTCTTAACCTCTTGAATGATGTATCTGCAACATTCCTCAATACTCTTGTTTGCTTTCGCATAGGTCTTAGCAAAGAGTTCATCTGTCTTGGCTCTGTTATCCAAATAGGACTTAATTGCCTGTTCAAATCCGTTCATTTTCGCTTATTTTTATGGTTTGGTGGGTAGAGGGGACTTGAACCCCTCTGTATGCCGTTTACCCTATTTCTCTGATAAACAATTATAGTCTTTCAGTATCTGTAAAGCTATTGTATTCGCCAGTTCTCCCTTTCTGTTGTGATTAACGATATCAATAGCTTTTTGAGCTTGTTTTATTAAAGTTCCCATTTTTATAACCTCTGGGACTTGTTTTGTTGATAATATCTGCCTTGCATAATCCTCCATACCTACAGATAGATTCAGCCTTTCTGCAGCAAGGATAATGGCTGCATTACATAAATAATTTACGCATTTCATTTCGCTTTCGTTTTAATGTTATTATTCGTTTGGTATTATCCCGTATTTAAAAGCCTGTATGCCCTCCTGTAGTGCCTTATGTCGCATAAACTTGCGGTTGTTGCCGTTACTTAGATGTACTCCGCATCTTGTTATCTTTACAACCTCTCTACATTCGCCTGTAGTGTTGTCGCATATTACATCTGCTATTTCAATTTTGGTACACATAATACAGGGTGTTTTAGGGATTTTTTAAGGTTGTATAGTTCGTTGCTTGTTCTCATGATCGTTGGGGGTCGCTTTAGTGGTAAAAAATTCTGCGTATCTTCTAAACCTCTCCGCTTTCTGCTGAGTGGGGGAGAGGTTATAAAAATCGGTTTTGGTCATCAGATTTTGTGGATATGATTTAGACTAACATTGTACCCTGCTACAATCATTTGTGGGTGCCTTTTTCGGTCTGTATTCGCTTTCTCCATAGTATCATATACTTTGATACTCCCGATTGGGTTTCTGCCTGTAAAGGGGTTGAAAATGGTTTCTGCAAGGTATTCGTAACATCTGTGATTATAGGGTTTTGTTTCGCACAATACTTGTAAGGTCTCGGGGTTGATTAAGCAAAATTTTTCCATTGTGTTAGTAGTTTATAAGTTCAACGTAATCGCAATAAATATCTGTTTCGCTGAGTACATCAATAACATAATCGGGGTTGTCCTGTTCAATCTGATTGAGTACTTTTTCAAACACTTGTGCCTGTTGGGTTGCCTGTGTGCTTAGGTTGTCAATGATTTCTGCCTGTTGGTTAAGTTTGCAGATAAGAGCCACAATGATAAGGGATAAAATAATAGTTGCTTTCTTCATAATCGTAAGTATTTAATTGGTGCGGTACAGGGTTTCGCTCCCTCTGTGCCTGTCTTACAGGATACCGCTAAAAATGGGGGGTTGGGTTATTTTAAAAGTTCCTCATCTGTTGGTGCTTTCCATATTGTTGCGGTGCGGTAAAATTGTCCCTTTTCGGTTGGCTCCCATTGATAACGGATTGCACCTACTATTACTACAATATTAGTGGTATTTCCTTGTTTATCTTTGCTTACTTTCGCATCAGGGAATTTTGCAAGGATTTTCTCAGTGAATGAATGTATAGCGCACTTTGCTCGGTTAATGTAGTCTAATTTCTCCCTATCTATATCAATTAAATAAGTGAACCAGTCCTGCAATTTTTTTCTGCTCGGTTTCCCTATAAAATTAGGTTGCTCAAGCTCGGTCTTAAAGTAGTTTAAATGCTGTTTTGCACATGGATAAAATAATGACAGCCCAAATTTTTTGGAATTGTGTCGGGTTTGGTATATATGGAACAAATCCCCCGTAATAATGTTTTTTATCAATAAAGAGTGCGCATCTATATACCAATCTTTGTCATGCTCATTTTTTTCTCTGTTCCAACTATCTTGCTGAGTGAAAAAATAGCAAGGGACAACCTCTGTGAATCCCTCAATAAAAAAGGCTTTTATCTCTGGACTACTTAAATAATAAGAGCAAGAAACGGAGATATTTTCGGGTCTTTTAATGCTGTTAATATTTTTGCAATTATTCTCGGTTGCAAATCTCATTGCATCATCATAAGAAAAAAAGGTTGCTCTCATAATCGTAAAATTTAAGTTGTTTATATTTGATTTA
>JAZOUT010000109.1:0-4949 GCA_045658305.1 Candidatus Aphodosoma sp.
TATGCCTTTTCGATTGCCTACAGAGGCAGAATGGGAGTTTGCGGCACGCGGAGGAAACAAAAGCAAAGGGTATCGTTTTGCAGGAGGTAATATCGTAGATAGCGTCAGTTGGGGATTGAGCAATGCAGGGTTCCGCACCCACGAAGTGAAACAAAAACAACCTAACGAGTTAGGTTTGTACGATATGACAGGCAATGTCAGCGAATGGTGCTCCGATTGGTATGCGCCCTATCATCTTGGCACCGAACCCAATCCGCAGGGACCCACGACTGGCCAGGAAAAGATCATGCGAGGCAGCAGCTATAGCAACTGCCTAGAGAATAGTTATATCTCCCATCGCTATATGGCTGTTCCTACGGAAGCGACTAACTACTGCGGAATGCGTCTTGCATTAACGCTTCCTAACGAACCAACCTTACAAGTCAAAGAAGAACCGGAGCTAGTGAAGAAAATTAAGATCAAGAATATCCGCATCAAAATGGTCTATGTTGATGCACAGGAACCCTATTATATATCCGATGAGCCTGTTAGTGGACGTCTATGGAACAAAGCCATGAATCTCCCTAACGACAACCAATGGTCGCAGGCGGTAGTGGATAAGACGGATATCGAATGGAATCAGTTCTTAGAGAAATGCAGACGCCAGAGCCACGAGGCATTGCTATTTGCTTCACCTAAGGAAGTAGCACGGGCAATAGAGTTAGGTATCACACAAGAGCCTAAACTCAAAAAAGCCAAACAACGCCGTTGGGAAAAGGACACACGCAGTATCCAACGCCATCGTCGAACGGCCCAAAAATCTCAAAAATGGGCAGACTTGATAGGTGTTCAAATCAAAACTACCGATGATCCTGTTCTACGACTCTATTCCCCAGAGCAGCACGCCGATAAACCACGATGGTTGGCGATAAAGAAGTAATATCTAAACAATACTTTTCTTAAGACTCTCTCTCCTTGTACCATCTATATATACTCCTTGCTAAAGACCAAGGATGAACCAAGGACGAACCAAGGATGAACCAAAGAACTCCCAAGCCGCAAAAATGCTGTTTATTAAGATTAGGCTACCTAAAAAAGTTGACTCTCTTCCTAAAAAGGTTGACTAAATTCCTAAAAATGTTTCCTTTCTTTGTCTATTAGTCAGCGGGGTCCCCGATAACGCTCGCCTGCGGCGTTATCGCGTGCTTGACAAATCACATTTGGGTACTCTGTGACTCTAAAAACAACAAAAAAGCAATTTTTATTTGCTCAATCCAAAATAATTCACTATCTTTGCAGCGTGAACCTGCGCCGAGGGATGTCTGACATCATTGGCGGAGGGTAGCAGACATATTTAAAAGGCGTTTATTAGCGCTCTGTTCTGACTCTATGAAATGTCGCAAGTTTCAAAATGATGTTTCAGGACTTAGCAACGATAGATGCCCTACGGGATATAGAATGTCCCTCTCGTACCTATTTGGTATGTCTTTTGCGTATATTCGTATGCGCACACGCGTACCTTAACTATGGTAGCACGAGAGTATAATTTTATATTCGGCGTGGGCTTCGCGTTGTCGGTTCAAACATCAAGGCAATGCGACAGCCTCATAGAGTGGAACTGGCAAATGCAAGTTTCACGCTTTTATTTTTATACCTATATATGTGATTTGAAATATAAGATAAATATATCGAAATCAATGATTACTAACGAATTAATAAAAAAACTTGCCTATGAAACACAAATAAAAATAACAATGTATCACAATTAGTAGTGTTGTGATAGTAACGCATATAACTACTAGGAGTTTCCGAAAAGCCTAAAAAGTGAGTAGGATTAGTAAAAAATATTTTGGAAAATTTATGAAAACAATCAAAGGCTTGCAACTACCACTAATAGTTTTGCTGGCAAATTTATGTATTCTTTTTAATTCATGTAATGGTGTTTCTGGAAGTATCAAAAATTTCACTGGATATCAATCAGGCAACTCTGTTGTGCTAACATGGGATTACACGGGTGACTATCAAGGCATGAGTTTTTCTTTATACCGAAATGGAGAACGAGCAGATTATTGGTCCTATAGTTTAGACACATGGGGAGAAGGAGAGCAGATTTGCATAGACAATTCACCATCTGGAGGTCCTAATATCACCTATAGAATTGAATACGAAAATCCTGATGGATACGAAGTTATTGCAACTGCATCTACTGTTGTTTATTACGATAAAAATAATAATAGTGGAAACGGTGGAAATAATGACAACAACAATGATAACGATGACGACCAAACTGATGAATTAGATAGACCTACAGGTTTAAATGCCTCAGCACAAGATGACTATATCACATTATCATGGAACTCAGTATCTGGTGCCTCTGGATATTATGTATATCGTTCATCTTCATCAAGTGGTTATTATGATAAAATAGGCACTGTTACTAACACTTACTATACAGATTACTCACCAATGGAAGGAAAGAATTATTACAAAGTTAAAGCCTATAATTATTATTCTTCTACTGAAAGTAGTTATAGTGACTATGTTGTTTGTAGCTTTATAAAAAAAGAAGAAGTTAGCAAACCTGAAGCACCTACAGGAGTGAGTGCGGTATTTACGGGAAGTATTGCTGTACCTAGTATAAAGATTTCATGGAATTATGTTTCTGGAGCAACTAGTTACAAGGTATATCGTTCAACTTCAGCTTATGGTACATATCGCCAAATCGGAGATGCAACATCCTCTTCATATCTATATGATAATGATCCATATGCTGGCAATAATTACTACAAAGTAAAAGCATACAACGAAGCAGGAGAGAGTGGCTATAGCGACTACGCTTCATGTTCATATGATCCCAATGATGTTTCACCTTGTCCAGTGCAATATGGCAATTGCAGTGCTACCAGTACAACAATTACTTTACGTTGGACTAATCCGACTACTTCAGGCTGTGGCAAACCCGACAAGGCTATATTACGTGTGCGTCATCCTGATTCTGGTCAATATGCAGATCTCCAAACTTTATCAGGAACAGCAACAAGTGCCTCCTTTTCATTTGGTATGTGGTTAGATGATAATGGTTACGTCTATTGCGGCATCATAACTGAAAACGAACACGGATCTAGCGGTGGTGTTCCAAAAGTATATGACTACAACAACAAAAGATGGATTAACTAGTTAGAAATGAATAATTAGAGTCAGCGCAGGCGAAGCTAAAGGTCTGCGCTGATTTTTTTCCTATATCACATTATGCATTTCGAATAGATAAACTTGTAAATTGAATTCGTATCGTCAATCGTTCATTTTCTTTATCTCAATACAATTGATGGAGTATAATCTCACTTAATCTTGGAAAACTAATACCCTGCTAAGTGCAGTTATGAAATCTTACACAAAAAGACTGCTTCGAAAAGCAGTCTTTTTTGTATCTAGTTAAAAGGGTTCATGCGGCAGAGCCGCGTTTCAAGGTTTTAGAGTTTCAAGGTTTGAAACAGCGAAGTGTGAAACAGCCCGAAGGGCGTGAAACTTTTCAACTTTTAGAACAGCACTGCAGGTGCACCTAAAACTATTAAAACTCTTTCAACCAAACGCTAAATCTACGCGGATTTAGCGTTTATAATAGATACAATCCGAAAATATTGCCATAAATTTGGAATACAATCCGAAAATATTGCCATAAATTTGGAAAATAAAGAAAAAATGATTACCTTTGCAGCGTTTTTCAAACTAACCATAATAAAATAATCTACAAAACTCAATCGATATGATACAACGAACGCTGCAAAATGTATTGACACAATACATTGGAAAAGGTAAAGCCATTCTGCTGATTGGCGCACGACAAGTGGGTAAGTCCACCCTGTTTCGTATGATGACACAGTCTATGGCTGAGGATACTATCCTATGGCTGAACTGTGACCTACAGAGTGTGCGTGATATGCTATATAATCCCTCGCTTGCAGGCTTACAACTGTTGATAAATAACAAGTCTGTGGTTGTGATAGATGAGGCACAGCGAGTGGAAAACATCGGATTGACCCTCAAAGTGATAGTGGATAATTTTCCTAACATTCAGTTGTTGGTTACAGGTTCTTCGGCATTGGATTTGCACAGCAAAATCAACGAACCACTCACGGGGCGCAAAATAGAATACCATCTTTTCCCTATTTCTACAGGCGAGCTGTATGCAGCCAAAGGCTTGATAACCACCAGTGAAATGCTAGAGACGCGTTTGATATATGGCAGTTATCCCGATGTGTTGTTTGGTAGTCTTCCGCCAGAAAAGGCTTTGACGGAGTTAACGGAGAGTTATCTCTATAAAGACATCTTGGATTTGGAGGGCATGCGCAAACCTGCTGTGTTGCAAAAGTTATTAGTGGCATTGGCTTTGCAGATTGGTAGTGAGGTTTCGTATCATGAACTGAGCAAGACGGTCGAAGTGGATAGTAAGACTGTGGAAAAATATATTGATATTCTGGAGAAATGCTATATCGTATTCCGTTTGAACAGCTTCAGCAGGAATATCCGCACAGAGCTAACTAAAGGGAAAAAGATTTATTTCTATGACTTGGGCGTTCGTAATGCGGTACTACAAGCCTTTGCTCCATTAGAATTGCGACAAGATAAGGGGGCATTATGGGAGAATTTCTTTATAGCAGAGCGTATGAAATATAATCATTATTCCGATCGTTTGGTAAAGTCCTATTTTTGGCGTACCACAGAGAAGCAAGAGATTGATTATATCGAAGAGTCAAATGGTGAATTGCATCTGTTCGAGATGAAATGGAACGAGAAGAAACAATCTGCAAAAATACCCAACCTGTTTATCGAACAATATCACCCACAAAAAACAGATGTGATAACTACGGCAAACTACCTACCGTTTTTGATATAAATTGCTCTCTCCTAACATCCCCTTCGAGGGGCGGAACGTTCGGCTGAAAAGCCCAAGAGTGCATTTATCCTGCTTT
>JAZOUT010000110.1:0-28213 GCA_045658305.1 Candidatus Aphodosoma sp.
CCAGGGATAGATGTTTGCAATTCATAGTCAACCCAGATACCACCCATTGTGTAGTGGATAGCTGGGAAAATCATCATTGGAGTTTCGTATGGATTATCGTCAACGATTTTTTCATACATTTGGAAGAGGTTACCATAACGAGCTTCAACAGCGTCACGACCAAGACGTTCGATAGCATATTTGAAGTCAAGATATACAGCAAGACCTGTAGCGTTAACACCGAAACCAGCGTCGCAACGTTCTTTAGCAGCACGAGATGCTACGTCACGTGGTACGAGGTTACCAAATGCAGGATAACGACGTTCCAAGTAGAAGTCGCGGTCTTCATCAGGAATTTCAGTTGGTTTCTTTTTACCAGCGCGGATAGCTTCAGCATCCTCTTTCTTTTTAGGAACCCAGATACGACCATCGTTACGGAGCGATTCTGACATAAGAGTCAATTTAGATTGGAATGTTCCGTGAACAGGGATACAAGTAGGGTGAATTTGAGCGAAGCAAGGGTTAGCAAACCAAGCACCTTTTTTGTAGCATTGGAGAGCAGCTGAACCGTTAGATGCCATCGCATTAGTAGAAAGGAAGAATGCATTACCATAACCACCAGTACCGATAACTACAGCGTGAGCAGCAAAACGCTCAACAGCACCTGTTACAAGGTTACGAGCAATGATACCACGAGCACGACCGTCGATAATAACAACGTCGAGCATTTCGTAGCGAGTATAAAGTTTTACAGAACCTTTTTGTACTTGACGGCTAAGAGCTGAGTAAGCACCAAGAAGAAGTTGTTGTCCTGTTTGACCTTTAGCATAGAAAGTACGAGATACTTGAGCACCACCGAAAGAACGGTTATCAAGCAAACCACCGTATTCGCGAGCGAAAGGAACACCTTGAGCTACACATTGGTCAATAATAGCATTTGATACTTCAGCAAGACGATAAACATTAGCTTCACGAGCACGGTAGTCACCACCTTTGATAGTATCGTAGAAAAGACGATAAACTGAGTCACCATCATTTTGATAGTTTTTAGCAGCATTGATACCACCTTGTGCAGCGATAGAGTGAGCACGACGTGGAGAGTCTTGGATACAGAAGTTGAGAACATTGAATCCCATTTCGCCAAGAGAAGCTGCAGCAGAAGCACCTGCAAGACCAGTACCAACTACGATAACATCAAGACGACGTTTGTTGGCTGGGTTCACCAATTTTTGGTGAGCTTTATAGTTAGTCCATTTTTCAGCCAATGGACCTTCTGGAACCTTAGCAGTGATGATATCACCTTTAAGCAATTCTTCGATTTTAGCCATAATTTTCTAAAAAGTTGAGAGTTGAAAATTGAAAGTTGAAAATTAACACCCAATTGTAAATTTCAAATTTCACATTTCACATTTCAACTCATATTTTATTATTATTTTATTATTTTCTCAAAAAAGATTAACAACCTGCGCAGAAGCTTGCACCAAAGTAGAACAATACTACAGCAGCAAACATAAGAACTACAAGAGTAGCTACAATGTTAGAGATGCATTTTACGCGTGGCATCCAAGTGTTGTTGTTCCAACCCATTGTGTGAAGAGCTGACCAAACACCGTGTGTCAAGTGGAACCAAATAGCAGCCAACCATACAATGTAAAG
Organism: Candidatus Aphodosoma sp.; assembly: GCA_045658305.1. Lineage (GTDB taxonomy): Bacteria > Bacteroidota > Bacteroidia > Bacteroidales > Paludibacteraceae > Aphodosoma. The sequence continues at coordinate 1,636 of JAZOUT010000110.1, forward strand.
AACTACATAGATAGGATTAGCAAATGTGTCTTTAATAATAAGAACACCATTTGTTGCATTTGCAAGCGCTGTTTCACAAACGTGAGCACCAAGCATGTGTTGCAATTCTACTAATTGCATTTTAGCCCAAAAGTTGCAAAGGTGAAGACCGATACCGAGAACAACTACGATACCGAGAGCAAGCATGTTTTTAGAAGCCCACTCAACGTCTTTTTGACGGTCAGTAACAGCATAGCGTTCAGTACCACGAGCGCGATAGTTTTGCATTGTGATAATGAAAGCATACACGATGTGTACAACTACAAGGAATGCCAAACCAACTGTAGCGATAAGAGCATACCAGTTTGCACCCAAGAATTTACAGATAGCGTTGTAGTACTCTACGCCGAACATTGCGTCTGTGATAGAGAAAATGTTCATTGTAGCGTGGAACAAGAGGAACAACACGAGAGCTGCACCTGTAACGCTCATTACAACTTTTCTTCCGATAGAAGAACTTGATAACCAAGTCATAGAATTTAAAGTTTTTAAGGTTAGTAAATATTGATTAATTATAAAAATGTGGCATGAACATAATTTGCGCAAAGATAACTATTATTTTGCATTTAGGCAAATGATTTATGAAAAATTTTAACAAAAAATAAGATTATTGATATTTATCATTCAAAAACTTTATAAATCAGACAATTACAACATAGAAATAAAAAAGTAAAACTCTCACATCAAAATTATTGATGGAGAGTTGTGATTACTGAAATATATTTTGTTAATTTTAGAGGCAATTAGATATTTCACAAGTTAATGATGTTTACGATATGCAGGATGCTTACGATTTACCCAATCTATACACATACACTTTTTACGTCGTGAATTGACATCAGCAACAGGAAAAAGCAAAGAGGCTCGCAAACCTATACGCAAATTATTAACTGAAGCTGATGAAGAAGATAAAGTTGTATAGATATGATTCATTTTTACACTCATATATTTCGTGTAATCTACATCCACCAAATTATTATCACCATTTTTTAATGTATTTAACACGCCATATTCAGCAAAAAGCCCTACCTCCAATTGAGTGCTTAATGTTTTTTTACCCAAAGCACCCGACAATGGCCATCGTCCTCCTAATTCAACACAGGCTCTAACATCATAAGAAAAATCGGCTTGACCAATAGTTTTTGCTGACTGACCATTGGCATAACCATGTTGAGGCATATCGAAAAAATCCTCATAAAACATACCATTATAGTCGCCATAAGTGGTCAATAAGGCAGTTTGACGTGTTGTTGCCATAAGAGGATAAACAAATTTTGCTCCTACCAAGGCATAAAAAGACGAGACATTAAATCCAAGCATCAAAGGCACAAATAATTCAGTTACATTTGCCCTATCCACTCTGTCATAAACTATTCCTTTATACGTAAAAGTAGCTCCTTCTGTATCAATCATATTAGCCGATAAAGGCATACTATCTACTCCTAATATCGATACGGAATAATTAAGTCCCAATCCTGTTTGAAACAAAAAATTATTCCTTTGAAGTTGATATATACCTCCTATCTCACCTCCTCCTCCCAATCGTGATGTTGTATTATCTACATTATCAACTTGATAAGTAGTTAATCCACCTAAAGAGACGCCAAAATAGTGTTGAGCATTAACTGCTAATACTAACACACTAAAAATCAATATTATGTATAACCTTTTCATCGTACAATCAATTTAATATTTCTTTCTTCGCTTGATGCAGTAACAATTTTAGCCATATAAACACCTGCTGCATAAGGCATTTCTAACTCTGTTTCTCCTGATTCTACATTAAGTTCAAGTATCAAATTACCCATCATATCATAAATATAAACAACTGATGTTTCTGATACTTTACATTTTACTCTCTGCGCTCCGTTCAACAGAGTTGGATACAACGAAATATCTACGTGTTCGGTCGCTATCAATGGACAAGTCATCAATTGAGTACCATTATCTTCTGTCAACAATGCACTATATTCCGCACCAAATTCCAATGGCTGATGTATATACGAGTGAGTTTCACCCGACAATACCACCCCATTCTTATACCATTTGAAATCAACAAAATTATATCCACCATTATAATCATGCGTCAACACCGCCACTACATCATTCCAATGTTGTTTCAATACTGTAGATGGGTACAAGAAAATCAACTCTTTCTCCTCTTCAAACACTTTCTCCTCATTAAACAACCCCATCACAGTAACCTTATATCGTCCAGCCCTCACATCTGTATATTGCACTTGCATCTGATTGTTGTATGGTAGTGTTATATTTACAAATCCTGCTTCTATAGCATCTTGATTAAATATAAACGAAACCTTATCTACCGAACCCGAACTTAACAACACCTCCACATCCAACACTCCCGTACCAGCACACTGCTCAGCAATATTTATTGCATCTACAACAACATCTTCTACCATAGCCTCTTCAACAATAAGAGTAAGTGTATAAACACTATCACAACCATTGATAGTCAACAAAGAATCAGAATAAACACCTGCTTCTTCATACGTATCTCCTCGCCACAAATAAGAATCTCCCTCTTGAATTGTAATAGTATCTGCAAAAACATACGAAGATAAAACAACAAGATTGAGTGTTACGATACTATCACAACCATGTGCGCTTTGCAGTGTGTCATTATATAGTCCTGAAGCAAAATAATCTACGCCTTGCCATTTATAACTTTCACCATAACAAATTGTTGCATTCTCTTCCGTACCTACTACTTTTGGCAACACGGTTAAATTGAGGGTTACGATACTATCACAACCTTTATCTGTTTGAAAAGTATCTTTATATACTCCCGATACGGAATAATCAACGCCTCGCCATGTATATGCTTCACCATAACAAATTGTTGCGCTCTCTTCTGTACCTACAACTTCTGGCAAAACTGTAAGATTGAGAGTGATAATACTATCACAGCCTTGTGCGCTTTGTAGGGTATCTTTATATACACCTGACACCAAATAATCTACTCCTTGCCATTTATAGCTTTCACCATAACAGATTGTTACGATTTCTTCTTTACCTACTACCTCTGGTAATACCTTAAGTATGAGTGTTACGATACTATCGCAACCTTGTGCGCTTTGCAATGTATCTACATATACACCTGATTTAGAACACTCTTTACTATTCCACTTATAAGTTTCACCATAACAAATTGTTGCACTCTCTTCTGTGCCTACTACTTCTGGCAAGACAGTAAGATTGAGTGTTACGATACTATCACAACCTTGTGCGCTTTGCAATGTATCTACATATACACCTGATTTAGAACACTCTTTACTATTCCATTTATAGCTTTCACCATAACAGATTGTTACGCTATCAATTACAACTATAGTTTCACAATCCATTTCTTTTGGCAATATAGTGACATTCAACGTCAACACACTATCACAACCATTCGAAGCAATACAAGCCTTTTTGTAAACACCCGCTTGACTATAAGTTTCACCTTGCCATGTATAAGTTTCGCCTTCTTTTATGGTAATATTATCTACCACATTATACACTTCGTTGTAAGATAATTGTACAACAACCACACTATCACAACCTTCAGAAGAAGTAAATACCACCGAATGTTCGCCTTCGGTATATAATTTTTGTCCTCCGATTTGGTAATAATCACCCTTACATATAGAGACAGGTAATGTTGTTGTCGTTTTAGCAATAGCTTCAACATGAAGTGTAACTACACTATCACAACCACCAGAAGAAACAAACGTTTTAGTATAAGTCTTACCCGTTTCGCATCGCAATCCATTCCACTCAATCACTTCTCCTTCACAAACTTGTATATTCTCCTCTACCGAAATCGTACACTTTTCTCTTATACCTAAATGTAAGATAACTATACTATCGCAACCTGCCGATGATTGCAATGTATCGACGTATGTGCCAGATTTTGTATATGTCTTTCCATTGAATGTATATGACGAAACATTCGAAACACTAAATTCTGTACGCTTGCGCGCATCTACAAGCTTAATCTCATAAATAGTATCTATACCTGTCGCAGACCACACTGTATCATAATATACTCCAGGATCGATATACTCTTTACCTCTAAACATATAGGTATCCTCATGACACAACTCTACATATTTTTTCGTAAGAGGGAAAGTCAACACCTCGAGATGCAACGTATAATCAATAGCACACTCACATGCCTGATATATAGTCTTATAATAAATACCTTTTTCGGTCAATTTTTCTCCATACCACTCATACACACTACCCTTTTGTATTGTGTCATAAACAACAAAGCTGTTACCATCCACCATAGGGGCGATAGCCAAATTCATTTTATAACTAATACAAGCCTCCTTATCGCGATATTCGAGTACATAGTCTATATAATCTTCATTCTCAAAGCCTTGATATGATGGTATATTAAACGTATGCCCTTTGAATTCGTATGTCGGCTGCCAACAGATTGTGTCGTACATTATTTCCGATGGGTCGGTTTTTGTGAGAATCAATTTGATAATAGAATCACAACCGCTCACCGAGACCAACGTATCATAATACGTTCCAGCATCGCTATACCAATTGCCATGCCAGCGATACGACAATCCCATAGGGAACGAATCTTTTTCTTCCACTAAATAAGTGTCGTTCACAGTCAACATCAAAGTAACAATACTATCACATCCGTACATTGACTGCAATTTTATATCATATTTACCTGTACTTGTATATGACTTACCATTACACACATATTTTTCTCCATCACAAATATCGGCATATACCGTATCGCGCAACTGCTCTATCAACGTCAAATTAGTATAAGCAGTATCACGACCATCTTCGTTAGTTATAATCATGCGGATGCGATATGTGCCTGGCGTAGTGTAAGTATGATTTACAACTTTTTGAGTAGAAGTTGTACCATCGCCCAAATCCCAATGTATTGTATTGAATTCAACATTCGTTTGAGGCTCAAACGTAAGTTCTTGTTTATAACAACGTGTCTCGTTGTATTCTATATCAGCTCGTGACTCTCCATTTACCACTATCTGACCTACTAACGGAATAGTAGCCGAACCAAAAGTATAAGCATAACTCTCGCAATCACCAAGTCCATAAACATGCCCAACAAAACCATCAATATTCGTTTCTATTGTGTGTGTTCCATTCTGAATTTGAATTTGAGCATACATCAAATTCGCATTTCCTTGAACAGCATTGAACTCATTAGATATAATATTTCCATCTAACTTAATCGAATTAACACCAGATTTTGTAGTTACGATATTCACATAATGCGTACGCGACACAGAGGTTTGAAATGTAGAAAAAGTCAACTGCTTAATTCTTTGCTCTATCGGACTCACATGCACACTACTTGGGTCTCCCATCATATTATTATCTCTTGCACCTTCAATATAAAGATAACAGGTAGCAGGTTCCGATGTTTCGATATAAGCACTATTATCCGTCAAACGAAACTCATAAGATTGCAATGCATTGAGTGTTGTTTTTAGTGTTCCATTCACATATAGTTTGGTGTTATCGTTCACAGCCGTGAGCATCACTCTATCACCATTTTGTCCCTTTGTTTTTGTTACAACAAACTGTCTACCCCACATAAGTGTAGGCAATTGTTGCTCTACTATATGGTCGCACCAAGGGTTGCCAGTCGGCACATTAATACATTGATGCCCTGCAAACACCGCCACAGGCTTATCAGATTGCACACAAGTACCCGAAAAATCATTTCCACTATCTTTCGACATCAACTGATATACCTCACCTCGTTGTAGTGTAACCATAAAAGGCACACCCTTTACTTGTCCTGAAGTGGTACGAGCGTGAGGGGTAATCGTAACTTGCGTGTTATTAGCCGTAGCAACCACCGCCAACTCTTTCGCATATAAATCATTTTCATACACTTGCACTACATAATTTGTTCCCAAAGCCGTAGTAGGCATCACGATAGTTGCATCGTAGGTATGCTCCCTGAAGTTAGCGGCATACAACGACACAGGAGCGGTAGAGGTAACAATCACACCTGTTTTCTCTACAACACCTGCGTTGTAGGTATATATCTGCTCATTAGGCAACACATATTCCGCCACCTGATTCGCCACCACTTGCAACGAGTGTTGCCAACCCGTCTGCGGATTGCGCATCGTAACCGTAGCATTCTCGCGCGACGACACAATCAATTTCAATTGCAACGAATGACTCGAAGCCTGGGTATTAAAATTGTTCATAAACGTAACCCAAAACTCAGTACCTTCGGTCGATGGTGTTGCGGCATGGGTAATGCTACATAGCATCAACAAAAATAAAAAGCATAAATATTTTTTCATAATCGTTATATTATCTTTTTTAGACCTATACGCCTTTTTTTAGACAAAAAGACATAAAGTTATATCTTCTTTTCTTGACAGAATGGTCTTGCTTTTGCTACGCAAAATCTCAACGGCAAAGACAAACCTTCGGGATTTAACATTTCTCACTGAATTTTTATTTATCTCTCACGGAACTCACAGAACACACAGAATTATTTATTGCTGCGAAATAAATGCCATTCGGACTATTTTTTCTTCCTACCATTCAAGATAGTGAACCGAACCCACAAGCAACTATCCCCTTCAAAAAACACCATCCCTCCCTATTCCCCATTCCATATTCCTTATTCCTTATTCCATATACCTTACTCCCTGCTCCCTAACTACTGGCAGACTGGGCGTACAGACTGCCCGCAGTAGCGAACGATGATGCCCATGCCCACATAGCTCGAACTGAAACTCACGTGGAGGGCGTTGCTCGTATTACTCGTATTGCGCGAACTCGACCAGTAGTAGCCGTTCGAACCAACAATGCCGAGCGAAGCGCCATTCATGTAACCCGCTGCGGGCAAGAAGATTGAATTTCCATTCTTACCAACCACTTTATGGCCTGTCACGCCATTCTGTGTAGTCCACGTACACGTACATTGTTCCTGCAATTCTGTAAATTCTTCATCAGTCGGCATGCGCCATGCGCCACCCCAATTGACCGTTGCGGCATCGTCTTCTGGGTCGAGAACGGTTTTATTATCAGTAAAGCCATTATATCCATAACTACTAATAGTGCAATATTTTGTCAGAGTTTTATTCGTTCCTTTACAATGCAAATATGTTGTCCAATCATATTGTTCTTTTGGTTGGGTTTCGCCCCAAGCGAAGTAGTCGCCATAATCTTCTGGTTTTTCTGCACCTACATTACATGTTGCCCATTTCACCGACAATCCTAAATCGACCCATTCATGCTCTTGTTTTTTCGGACAGACTGGGCGTACAGAATGTCCGTAGTAGCGACTGCTGTTGTCCCAGTACACAATGCTCGAATATAAGTACACGCTGAAGGCGTTGTCCAGATCAATCGCATTGACGAAATTCGACCAATAGTAGCCATACGAACCAACATCGTAGAGCGAAGCGCCACCCATGTAACCCGCTGCGGGCAAAAAGATTGAGTTACCATTTGGTCCTACCACTTTATAACCGTTAACGCCATTTTGTGTGGTCCAGGTCCATGTGCAATTTTTTATCAATTCATCTTGTTCTTCTAGCGTTGGCATACGCCATGAACCTCCCCAATTCACTGTTGCAGCATCGTCTTCTGGGTCAAGTTCAGCTTTATTGTCCGTAAAACCATTGTTACCATAACCCCTATTAGTGCAATATTTGGTTAAAGTATTATATGTACCTGCGCAATATTTATATGTAGTCCAATCGTAATTTTCTTTCGGAGTTGTTTCGCCCCAAGCGAAGTAATCGCCATAATCTTCTGGTTTTTCTGCTCCTACATTATGGGTTGCCCACAATACAGAAAGCCCTAAATCAACTGCACCTTCACAATCAGACGATTGATTGCATTTGATTTCGGGGATTTGAGAGGCAATCATAAGGGGATAAGCCAAATAGTCGGGATTAGAATTTTTCTGTTCTTCGGTCAAAGTAGTTGCTCCGAATGGCAAAATCAATGAATCGACTTGTGCCACCACACCAAGTGCAAAAAAGATAAACAACAGAGAGAGAATAGAATATCGTTTCATAGCGTATAACATTTTTTCGATTTATTTTGATTTGCAAAGTTAATAAAAATTAGATTTACCCCCCCCCCATTTTTTAACAATAATTAACATATTTTTCATATTAAGTAGAATGGATAGTGCAAGATGGAATTCTGAAGATATAGTTATAATATGTTTATCATATATTTATAATATATTTATAGTATATTTATCCTATATTTATAGTATGTTATAGATTGCTTGAGGTTAGGGTTCTTCGTTGGTTTAGTTGAAAAGTTGTTTTTGGTTATTTTTGAACCCCCTCCGCCCGTTGGGCTCGTCCCCCTAAGACAGGAGGACAATATCGCGCTACCATAGTTTTGAGTGTTTATATTTAGTTTAAAGGAGATACTCTTATTGATTTTTCAACTAAATTGACGAAGAGCCGAGGTTAGGGGCTTCGTTGGTTTAGTTGAAAAGTTGTTTTTGGTTATTTTTGGTTATTTTTGAGCAAATATCCAGATATTCTGGAAATGCCTAATATACCTGATATTCTGGATTTTTGAGGTGCATGATTTTTCTAAAACATATAAAAGGGTTAAACGTTTGCATTTAGGATTTTATCCTAACGGCTATCGGACATACGAGCCGTGCGTCCTTACAAAGCGAGAGAAGGATGACACGAATGCTATGCAGTATTTTATGTCGAACTGATGTAACTCTTGCATCAGTTTGCTCTCCATAAAGCAAGGAGAATTTTTTTTAGTGAAAATTTATAAAAATATATTGGTCATTCAAATAAAATTAGTTAACTTTGTATCTTATTTATCATACGATAGTAGCATATCGCATCAAGTATAAAACAATCAACATAAATACTTAAAAATGAAAACAATAGCAAAAGAAATTATTTTATTTTTTATAACCATTATACTTTTTAGTGCATGCTCGATGTCAAAGAAAATTCCTTATTTCAAGGGGCTTGAATCATCGAACGAAGAAATTCCTGTTGTACAAAATGAACCTATCATACACAATGATGACATGTTGTCTATCGTTGTATCAGCAACAGACCCACTGACAGTTGCTCCATTCAACTTGCCAATTATATCTTATAGTTCGCCTGGAGAAGAGAAACTTAGCACTACTCCAACAATGCAACCATACGTTGTAGACGTAAATGGAGAGATTAATTTTCCTATAATTGGTAAAATTAAAATTGGAGGATTGAAGAAATCGGAAGCCGTTGCGTTGATTAAAGAGAAATTGCAACCTTATTTGAAAGACCCGATTATCACTATTCAGTTTTTGAATTACAAAATCACAATATTAGGAGAAGTTCTAAAACCTGGCACATATACTATTTCAAATGAGCATACTTCCATTTTACAAGCATTGGGTATAGCTGGAGATTTAACTATATATGGTCGTCGAGATAATGTTCTTCTAATTCGTGAAAAAGAAGGAGGTAAAAAAGAATATATTCGTATTGATTTGACAAAATCAGATGTTCTCTCTTCGCCATTCTACTATTTGCAACAGAATGATGTTATTTATGTAGAACCAAATAAAACGAGAATAAATACCGTTATCAGTTCAGCAGCATCTACCAATGCAGCTATATATTTAAGTACAGTATCTTCGCTTGCATCTGTAGCAACAACAATTGTTGCTGTTCTTAATATGAGAAGAAAATAATTACGTACACGCATAAATAAGGTTATCCATCATGTCAAATAACAAAACAAACAACATTGAAGAAATTGATTTATTAGAATTGGCTTTTAAGCTTCTAAGAAAATGGTATGTATTTGTAGTTTTCGGAGTTTTATTCTCTGCATTTGCTATATATTATGTATTTTCAACACCTTCAACATACTCTACCTCAGGAACAGTATTGATTCGCTCAGAACAAGGAATACCTAATATAATGGGCATAGATGCTTCACTTGCATCTAATTTCTTAGATTTAGGAATAAGTAGCGACGTTAATAATGAAAAATTAATATTTCAATCAAAAAACCTTTTAGGTCAATTAGTAACAGATTTAGACTTACAAACGAGTTCGTTCTACCAAAAACGTCTTGGTGGATACCACGAATTATATAATAACGAGCCGATTGTTGTTGTTTTTCCAGAAAATTATAAACAAACAATTAAGGGATCATTACAAATAGATATAAAAAAGACAAAAAAATCGACTTGGAAAATAAACTTCAAACATAAATGGAGATATAAAATCACTAAATTTAAGAACGAATTAACAGATTTATCACAGGCAATAGAAACACCATGGGGAACTTTTGGCTTTATTGAAGATACTACAAAAATAGACCCTCAATACCCTAACTATAAATTAAGATTTATTACAGTATCAAAAAAATCAAGAATTGACGAATATGCAAAAAATATTAGTGTTGCAATATCTGACAAAAAAGCTAAAGCACTAAGTATAAGCATAGAAGGCAATAGTATAATTAAAAATGAAACTATAGTTAATAAAATCATAGAATTATACAACCAAAGCAATATTGACGACAAAAAACAAACATCATTAGCAACATTAAACATAATAGAAAATAGAATTAAGACAGTAAAAAATGATTTAAACATCATAGATTACAAAGTTGAAGAATATCGTGTCAAAAATAATTTGGCTGATTTAACAACTCAAGCAAAGTTAATAATTGAAACAACCAGCACATACGAGCAAACTATTACCGAGATAGAAATGGCATACACTTTAGTGTCATTTATCGAAAACCATATTCTAAACTCAGATACAATAGAACTTATTCCAAACACAAATATTGAAGACGGAACCCTTATTGAGTTAATAGCTGCATACAATACAGATGTAGTAGAATATTTACGATTAAAACGTTCTACAAATGAAAATAACCCTTTTATATCTCAACTAAAAAACAAAATATTATTAACTCGTGATAATATTCTTCAAACCATAAAAAGTACCAAAGAAGGATTAGAACTTCAAAAAGAAGATTGTATTAAACGAAATAGAGAAATAAACAAACAAGTTTCTTCTATACCTACAATTGAGAGAGAATTTATAGAATTAGCTCAAGAACAAGAAATTAAACGTACTATTTATATATTCTTACTTCAACAATACGAAAGTTTACAGACATCGTTGGTATCTAACTCTAATTCAAGTAGAATAATAGACTACGCATATACATCAGAACAACGTATAGCTCCTCGCAAATCAATATCATTGTTCATTGCAATATTTATGGCTGGGTTATGTGGCTTGATTTATATACTTTTAGAATCATTCTTTAATACAAAAATCACAGATAGAACAGAACTATCGTCTTCTACAAAAAATAAAATAATTGCATCTATTCCTTCTGCAAAAGAAAGTATTATATCTCAAAATTCGAATGATTTACTAAATCAAGCTTTCCGCTCCTTGCGTACAGACTTAATTTTGACTAACAATAAAATTATACTTATCACAAATTCAAAAGCAGAAAAAAACAATACTAATATTGCATTAAACACTGCTTTATCGTTTACGTTCTTAAAGAAAAAAGTTGCATTTATTGATGTTATAAACAAAATAGATGATGTTAAACAATATTATAAAGACAACAACTATTTAAATATCTTCCCTATTGAAGAATCTAATACTAACATTTCAGATTTATTAGCTTCTGAAAATTTCAATAATTTTATTCAAAATATTCAAAATGAATATGATTATATAATAATAAATTCTACTCCAATAGAATCTGATTCATTCCTAATTCTTAATAAATTAGCTAATATATCTCTGTTTATTTGTACTAAAAATGTAACAGAAAGAAAGAAAATCAGATATTTAGAATCTTTAATAGATAGTAATAAAATAAACAACATTGCCATCGTTATGAATGGTCTATCTGAAAAGGAGATGTTGTAATTATATACATACATCACTAATAAAAAAAGAAGGACAATGTCCTTCTTTTTTTATTGGTATAATTTGGAAAAATTACTACTCCATCATCTTACGCACCTCTTTTAGAGCCTCTTCGTTGTCGGTAATAATTAAAACTATATCCCCTATAGTGAGATGAGTATTTCCTCGTGGAATAAAATATTTTTCGCCTCGTTTTACCATTGCAACAAGTGTATTATCTGGGATTGTAATATCCATTAAACGATCGCCATTAGCGAGCATTTTTTCTGTTACTTGCATTTCACTCATTGCCGATTTAATATCGTCAGAAAACTCAACATCAAACTCTCTTAGTTTCTCTTTTTTCTTCATTGGTAAATCGAGTTTAAGCCAACGGGCTACTTGCGGTATCATTGTGCCTTGAAATACAAGTGATAATATTGTAATAAAGAAAACTATATTAAACATTGTATTGGCATTCTCGATGCCTGCTATCATTGGATATGTGGCAAAAATAATTGGTACTGCCCCACGCAAACCTACAAACGAAGTAAACATACGTCCATTCAATGAGAATTTACGAAATGGTAACATTGATAGCAATACAGACAATGGACGCGAAATGAATATCATAAATAATCCGACCATAATACCTATGCCTGCTACGGACAATAGTTCAGATGGATTTACTAATAGACCGAGCGAGAGGAACATGATGATTTGGAATAACCATGTGAGACCGTCGAAAAATTTCATTGAACTACGCTTATGTACAAAACGGCTATTACCCAAAAAGAGACCACCGATATATACAGCTAAATATCCGTTACCTCCAATCCATGTGGTAAAGCCAAAGATAAATAGCATTACGGAGATAAGTAAGACTGAGTATAAAGCGTCGTTAGTTAAATCTATACGGTTAATTATTCGTTTCGATAATCTGCCTAATAAGTAACCACAGACCATACCAAGTGCAAATTGTTGAACAAATAGCCATATAACTTCACTTGCACTTACATTTGGCGCACTTAAAAGTTGTAGTAATACGATTGTAAGCATATATGCCATTGGGTCGTTACTACCCGACTCTAACTCCAATAATGGACGTAGATTTTCTTTTAGGGCTAAGTTTTTTGACCTAAGAATGGAAAATACAGATGCTGAATCGGTTGATGACATTGTGGCTGCTAACAATAGTGATTCAATAAATGTAAACGAAACTGCTGTAAACCAACTATTTGTAATCCAGTAGATGAATCCTCCTGTCATTAGAGCAGTTAGTAATACGCCGAGGGTTGCTAGTGTGAGACCAGGTAGCATTATAGGCTTGATATCATGGATTTTAGTGTCCATACCACCAGAGAATAGAATGACGTTTAAAGCTATAACACCTATGCTTTGAGCTACTTGTGGCGAATGAAAATCAATCCAATCTAATCCTTCGTTTCCAACTATACAACCCAAAAATAAGAACATTAAGAGTGTTGGTACACCAAAACGGTGTCCTGCTTTACCAAGTATGATACTAACAAAGAGCAATATACCTGCTAGTAATAAGAAGAATTCAAAAGATAGTTCCATAATATTCAATGCATAATGCACAATGCATAATGCATAATGCATAATGCATAATTATTAATTGTTATTTATTATTTTTTAATTGTTCCACTAATTCAGGAACTCCAAGTGCAGCTCGTTTGGCAATATAGGTGATTGGATTTGAGATACGAGGTGCATTAAATGCTGTATCAGTGTTATTTACAGCTGGATCAACAATGTAAATTGGGACATCAGGTCGCACAAAATGAACTAATGATGCTGCGGGATAGACGTTGAGCGATGTGCCTATGATGACTAATATGTCAGCTTTCTCGATTATCTCAATAGCTTTCTCTAACATTGGCACTGACTCGCCAAAGAAAACTACAAATGGACGCAAAAGAGAGCCGTCTGGGTGTTTTTCATCTAATTTTTGTTCCCACCCTTCGATTGGTATTGTCGCCATTTCGTTACGCGAACTACGTAGTTTGCGCAATTCGCCATGCAGATGGACTATATTTTTGCTACCTGCTCGCTCGTGTAGGTCGTCGATGTTTTGTGTTATAACGCACACTTCTTGCTCGCGTTCTAATTCTGCCAACGCTATATGAGCTGCATTTGGTTCTTTTTCGAGTAATTCTTTACGGCGAATGTTATAAAATTCAATCACTTTAGCACGATTTCGCACTAATGCTTCGGGTGTACAGACATCTTCTATACGATAATTTGCCCACAAACCATCGGAATCGCGAAATGTTGCTATTCCACTATCGGCACTAATTCCTGCTCCGGTTAATACTACTATCATAATTAAAATGGGGAATTGAGAATGGAGAATTAAGTATTAACTCTCTATTCATTGTTTTTTATTTAAACTGCAAAGTTACAAAAAATAAACAGAAAAGTTGCTATTTAATTTTCATAAATAATCATAAAAATAATGATTTTGTAAAGGTGGGCATTATCTACTGAAAAATATTCTGCAGGTATGGTTATAGTATATTTATCATATATTTATAGTATATTTATCATATATTTATTCTATATTTATAGTATGTTGTAGATAAGGAAAGGTAAGAGTGATAATAGGGGATTGGGGGTTGATATATATGGATATAAAAGGCGGAGGCAGCGATTTTCACAAACCACTGCCCCCTTCATAATAAGTGAGATTGACTCTTTTTCTATTATAACTATTATAGCAAACTAATGTTTCTTATCTACGTGATGTTGAAGTATTTTTATTGGTTTTTAAGGTTGATGTTGTTGATACTGAAGTTGATGATGTTGATACTTTACGTGATGTTGATGTTGATGGTCGTACAGCTGTTGATGTAGAACGTGTGGTCGAAGTTGAAGGTCGCACAGAGGTTGATGTTGAACGAGATGTTGATGTAGTTGTACGAGGTTTTACGGTTGATGTTGATGTAGCTTTGGTTGTTATATTACGAACTGCTGTTGAGGTAGTTCTTGTCGTTGAGGTGTTTCGTGAGGTTGATGTTGTAGGTCGTACGGTTGTTGTAGTTTGGCGTGAGGTTGAAGTAGCAGGTCGTGCGTTTGTAGTTGATGTTGTAATAGAACGAGGAGCTGTTGATGTTATAGCACGATTGTTAGTTGTTGCTCTGGATGATATTGATGTTGATGGACGTTCTACTCTATTGCTACTTGTGCTTACACTGCCAGATTGACGACCACGATTTGTTGATGTAATAGCAGGTTGAGTAGAAGGACGGGCTTGTGTAGTTGTAGTTACTGGACGAGCTTCTATATGACGATTAGGTGTTTGTTCAGCACGATAGCCTTGATTTGGACGTTGTGTGGCATAGTCGTTGCGAGCTACGGTGCGATGCATTTCGACATGGTGGTTATGGTGATGATATTCAACTGGACGATGGAAATCGCAGTGGTGATGGTGATGTGTGTGCCATGTGTGAATATAGCGATGATAACTATGATAACCTAAGCAAGTGTAGTGGTGATAGTAGTGTGGATAGTAATCCCAATACCAAAGCGAACGATAGACTACGTAGGTTGGCAACCAAAACCAATCGAATATTACGGGACGGACTGTGTAACGAGGTACGATAACGTAGTTGTCGCCATAGATATTGCGATTACCGACAATGGTCACTGTGGCTGATGTTTTAGTTTCGCCTTCAACTATGACTGATGCTACATCTTGATATAAATCTTGTCCAATAACGGCTTGAATAACAATGAGGTGTGTGCCTTTTTCCTCTACTTCGACTACGCGTAAGAAATCGACATATCCATCGTTGTTCAAATCGAGGTTGGAAATACGATTTTCGGGGTCGTTAAGTCGACGTTCGAAATCTTCTACGTTTTTAGATTCGCCGAAAGTGATAGCCACAGCTTCGAGGTCGAGATTGTCTCTCACTTGATAACTTTGTGCTTGAACTGTCACTGTTTGTTGTGCTGATATTGCTATGGTAGCCAACAAAGTACCTAATATAAATATAATACGTCTCATGATAGTTTAGAGTTTAGTGTTTGGAGATTAGAATTATTTTTTCTGCCAGCTTTTGTTGTTTTGACGTATAGAAAATAAAAAAGTTTAAGAAAGCACAAAAAAATTTTTATTATTACGAAAATTTTTCTATCTTTGCAACTAAATTAATGTACAATACTAAACATCTAATATATGAAACAACTAACAGAACTCCGTGCTCTTATGGCTGAGCACAAAGTAGATGCCCTCATCGTACCGGGCACTGACCCTCATGCAAGTGAATATATTGCTGCTCATTGGCAAGAACGTAACTATGTATCAGCTTTCACAGGATCGGCTGGTACTGCCGTAATCACCCTCGATGGTGGTTGTCTTTGGACTGACTCGCGCTATTTCCTTCAAGCTGGCATACAGTTGCAACAATCGGGTCTTACTCTCCAAAAAGATGGCGAAATTGGCACTCCTACTATCAATCAATGGCTCAAAACTACTCTCGGCGCAGGCAAAACTGTGGCTATCAATCCTGATATGATTTCAATCAATGGCTATAAAGCTCTTGAATCAGAACTTAAAGCTGCTGGATTAAATATCTACACTGAATTCGATTTTATCAATGCTATTTGGACTGACCGTCCTGCTATGCCACAATCTAAAGCTGTGGTATTCGACGAAACTCATTGCGGTCAATCAACTGCCGATAAACTCACAGCCCTACGTGCTCGCATGGCTGACGCTAACGCAAACACTTTGTTGCTCACTGCATTAGACGACATTGCTTGGTTGTTCAACCTCCGTGGTGCCGATATCGACTACAACCCTGTACTTATTGCATTCGGACTTGTGACTGACAAAGATGCAACACTCTTCATCAATCCTGATAAATTGACTGACGAAGTGCGCGCTCACCTCGACAAAGCTGGTGTGAAGACAGACGACTACGTAAACGTGAAACCTGCACTTTCGGCTCTTGCTACTGATACACGCATCGCTGTTGACCCTGCGAAATGCAACTACGCACTCTATAAAGCAATCCCTGCAGTGGAGGCTATCATCGAATTGCCTTCGCCTGTATTCCGCATGAAATGTATCAAAAACGCAGTCGAACTTGCTGGTGTTGAACGTGCTATGCGCAAAGATGGTGTTGCTCTCGTACGTTTCTGGAAATGGCTCGAAGAGGCTATTGCTCGTGGCGAAAAAGTAACTGAACTATCGGCTATCGACAAATTGCACGAATGCCGTGCAGAACAAGAGGGTTTCTTGACTGAAAGTTTCAATACTATTGCAGGTTATGGCCCTCATGGTGCTATCGTTCACTATGCTGCCGACGAAGAGTCTAACATCGAACTCAAAGCTGAATCATTCTTCTTGCTCGACTCTGGTGGTCAATACTACGACGGAACTACCGACATCACTCGTACTGTGGCTCTTGGCAACCCTACTGCAGAGATGAAAGCCGACTATACTTTGGTACTCAAAGGTCACCTTGCTCTCGGTCACCAACTCTTCCCATACGGCACTCGCGGTGCTCAACTCGACGTGCTTGCTCGTTGCTTCTTGTGGAACAATGAATTGCAATATGGTCACGGCACAGGTCACGGTATCGGTCACTGCCTCAACGTACACGAAGGCCCTCAATCAATTCGAATGGACGAAAACCCAACAATCCTCGAACCAGGTATGTTGCTCTCAAACGAACCAGGTCTCTATCGCGCTGGCAAACACGGTATTCGCATCGAAAACCTCGTGGCTGTAGCTGACTACGACAACAACGTAAACGAATTCGGTCGATTCCTCCACTTCAAAGCATTGACATTATTCCCTTACGACAATCGTTCAATCGAAATCGGTATGTTGTCGCCTGACGAACTACTCCAAATCAATGCTTACCACCGCATGGTTTACAACACTCTTGCTCCTTATCTCACAACAGAAGAGGCAGAATGGCTCAAAGCTAAAACAGCTCAATTATAAAAACAAAACAAAGGCTGACTCCAACAAAGTCAGCCTTTATTATATCCTTCTATCAACACACAATCTCATTGTGTATTCACTCACCCTACCCTTAAGCAAGGTTCAAGCAAACTGCAAGCAAGAAAACCACCACCACTCACAGTGGGTATTCTGAGGAAAAAGAAACTACTCCAACGCCTGTTTAGCCTGATTAAATATTCTCTCAAGACGCATCATATTACGCGCCATAAACTGATAAAACTTTTGCCAATCATCACGACGATGAAAATCCATTTCATCATCATTCAATCGTATATATATACGACACACATCATTACCAGTTTCTAACTGATAAAAAGGTTCATACACAACCTCCATTCCATCAAATGCTTCTTCAAACAATATACGACATGCCTTAAAATGCTCAAATAACTCAATCCTACGCTCATAATCCGTATGATTAATCTCCAATACAACAGCCACATCATGACGCTGCACATCAAATTTCAACTCAGTACCCTTCAAACGAGTATTATACAACATAAATTTCTGTTTACGCTGCGCCAATCTCGGAATAGTATTACAATAATCAGCAAAACCATTCCAAAAATCAGTCTTCAATTGCTTCAATTCATCGCGTTTATACATATTTCACTAAATTTTGTGCAAAGTTAGTTATTTTTTATGACTCTAACGACATAAAACAAAAACAAATTAAAACAAAAAATCCAAAAATATATCATTAAACAATCACACAATACAAAATACACATCATTCAATTTCAATTTTCAACACTAAATATCAATACATTAAATAAAATAACAACAAAAACACAGCCTTTTTACTTTCAAATTAATACATGTTGTAAAACATAAAAAAAAATAACACTTAACAGATACAACAACAAAAAAATTACACTACTTTTGTACCGCAAAAATTAGACATCCCTAATGTCATAAAATTTGCAGAAAAACACAATAAATAACAACAACCCGACAATAAGAGTTACCACTTAACCCACCATTGTCAACTAAAAGTCTATTACTATGATTATCGGTATTCCAAAAGAAATCAAAAACAATGAAAATCGCGTAGGTGCTAACCCTGCCGCTGTTCGTGAATTAGTAAAACATGGTCACACCGTGTATGTACAAGCAACTGCTGGTATCGGCAGTGGTTATGCTGACGACGAATATGTCGCTGCTGGTGCTACAATTCTTCCTACAATCGAAGAGGTATACGCCATCGCTGAAATGATATATAAAGTAAAAGAACCTATTGCTTATGAATACCCTCTTATCCGCAAAGGTCAATTATTATTCACTTATTTCCACTTTGCTTGCGAAAAAGAGTTAACAGAAGCAATGCTTAAACAAGGAGCTACTTGCTTAGCATACGAAACCGTTGTAAAAGATGGTGTTCTTCCACTTCTCCAACCTATGTCAGAAGTAGCAGGTCGTATGGCAACTCAAGAAGGTGCTCGTTTCCTCGAAAAACCACAAGGAGGCAAAGGTATGTTGTTAGGAGGTGTACCAGGAGTACGCCCAGCTAACGTATTAGTTCTTGGTGGTGGTATCGTAGGTTACAATGCTGCACTCATGGCAGCTGGTATGGGTGCTAATGTAACTATTACAGATATTTCGCTTCCACGTCTTCGTCAATTGGAATATATGTTGCCTAAAAACGTGCGCACACTCTACTCTTCACAATACAACATCGAGCAAGAGTTGCCACACACAGACCTTGTTATCGGTTCTGTTCTTATTCCTGGTGCAAAAGCTCCACATATCATCACTCGCGATATGTTGAAATTGATGCAACCTGGTTCAGTAATGGTTGACGTAGCTATTGACCAAGGTGGTTGCTTCGAAACTTCTCACCCTACAACTCACTCTGAACCTATTTTCGAAGTTGATGGTATCGTTCACTATTGTGTAGCTAACATTCCTGGTGCTGTGCCTATGACTTCAACTAATGCATTAGGCAATGCTACATTACCTTATGCTATTCGTCTTGCAAACATGGGTTGGAAAGAAGCTTGCCGCGCTGATGCTGGTCTCGCTAAAGGTCTTAATGTAGTTGATGGCAAAATCTGCTTCAAAGCTGTAAGCGAAGCATTCAACATGCCTTACACTCCAGTTGAAGAATTCTTGAAATAAAAAAATATACTAAAAAAATAGGCTGACTAAAAAAAGTCAGCCTATTTTTATTTTAAAAAACCATAAAACTATTGCTAAATAAATTATTTTATTGTAACTTTGTAAATTAAAATTCACGTCTCACATCTCGTGTTTCATATCTAATATCTCTGAAATATGAAAAATTACTTCAAACATGAATCGGCATACGTTGACGAAGGATGTATAATTGGCGCAAGAACAAAGATTTGGCATTTCTCTCATATTATGTCAAATTGCATAATTGGCGAAGATTGCAATATTGGTCAAAATGTAGTAGTTTCACCTAATGTTAAATTAGGACATAATGTAAAAATACAAAATAATGTAAGTGTTTATACTGGTGTTATTTGCGAAGACGACGTATTTCTTGGCCCATCAATGGTTTTCACAAACATAATCAATCCACGCAGTGCTATAATACGTAAAAACGAATATAAACCAACTATACTGCGCCGTGGAGCTTCAATTGGAGCAAATGCTACAATTGTTTGTGGTAATGAAATTGGTGAATATGCAATGATTGGAGCTGGAGCAGTAATAACTAAACCCGTACCTGCATACGCATTGGTTGTTGGCAATCCCGCACGCCAAATAGGCTGGGTCAGCGAATATGGACACAGACTAAATTTCGATGAAAATAATTTTGCTACTTGCCCAGAAACAGGACAACAATACAAACTTGAAAACCAAAAAATAATAAAAATTACAAACTAACAAAGCGAATAAATCTAATATCTCGCTACTAAAAATCTAAAATATGTTTACTATAGCTTTTGACGCCGATGATACATTATGGGATAACGAGATATTCTTCCGTCAAAGTGAACACGAATTTTGCAAATTAATAAATAACCACACACCAACCCTAACTGAAAAAGAAATTATGCCTGTTCTATTTGACACAGAAGTAAGTAATTTATCAATTTATGGATTTGGAGTTAAAAGTTTCGTACTAAGCGCAATAGAAACAGCTGGAAAATTATTAAAAAACGATGTACCCTACCATATAATAAAACGTACTATCGAAATAGGTCGCGAACAATTAATGCAACCTATTACCTTACTAGATGATGTAAAAACAACTCTTGCTGAATTGAAAGCAAAAGGTAAATATCGTCTCGTACTCGCCACTAAAGGCGATTTACTCGACCAAGAAAGTAAAATCTATCGTTCTGGATTATCAAAATATTTCGACCGCACTATAATAATGAGCGACAAACAAGATGAAGATTATATAAAGATGATGAAAGACTTAAATTGCAAACCAGAAAAACTAATTATGATAGGCAATTCTTTTAAATCGGACATTCTACCTGTCGTAAAATTAGGTGGTTATGGAATATACATCCCTTATCACACTACTTGGGCACATGAAATAGTTGATACTATAGAACATCCTCGAATCATGGAAATCAAAAAAATGGGAGAATTAAAAAAAGCACTAAATAATTTAAAAATTGAAATATGAAACATTTTATCTTTATATTATTGATTACCATAATATTCTCAGCATGTGGCAATAATAAAAAATCAAGTGAATTTATAGGTAGTTACTCAAACGATACTATTACTTTTATTTTCAAGAATAAAGGCGTGTGTGATGTTATTACAGCAGAACAAACTATGCAGAACTGCGACTATTCATTAGACGTAGATATGAAAAACATCTGTGTGATAGATGCTAACCAAAACATTTATCTACTTGAAATAAAAGAAAATTGCATTGTATCAAACATAGGCTCAACGTTTAAAAAAGTAAAATAATGAATATAAAAGAGATACGTATTGAAGATTTTGACTATATGCTACCTGATGAACGTATAGCAAAATATCCATTGGCTGAACGCGACCACTCAAATTTATTACATTGGAAAAATGGCGAGATTGAGAAACTACATTTTTATGATATACCCGATGTATTAGCACTCAATGATTTATTAGTGTATAACAACACAAAAGTAATTCAAGCTCGTTTACATTTTCAAAAAGAAACTGGCGCTACTATCGAGATATTCTGCCTCGAACCATACTCGCCTTCCGATTACAACCTTGTATTTCAAGAAAATAAAAGTTGTGTATGGAAATGTCTTGTAGGTAATTCAAAAAAATGGAAAGAAGGAACATTAAAACAAATGCTATCAATTGACGGCAAATTGGTTGAATTACAAGCCATAAAAGTTGAATCTGCAAACGAAGGCATGTCACATCTCATTCGCTTTGAATGGGATAACGAAGAAATTTTATTCTCTGACATACTATCTCATTTTGGCGAATTGCCTATACCTCCATACCTCAATCGAGCAACCGAAGAAAAAGACAAAGAAACTTATCAAACCGTATATTCTAAAATAGATGGCTCAGTTGCAGCTCCTACTGCAGGACTGCATTTCACAATGGACGTACTACGCAGATTAGCTTTAAATGGCGTTCGCGAAGACGAAGTGACACTACATGTTGGAGCAGGAACATTCCAACCTGTTAAGTCCGAGGAAATTGGCGACCACCCTATGCACCGAGAAATTATATCTATTACCAAATCTACTATCGAAGATCTTATTGCTTCAACTGGACATATCGTCGCTGTGGGAACTACATCGGTACGCACATTAGAAAGTCTCTACTATCTCGGTTGTCGCATTGCTCACAATCCTAAAAATCCTGATTTAATGGTAGAACAATGGGAACCATACGAAAATGATTATACTCTTACAACGCAAGAAGCACTACAAACTATTATAGATTATTTAAATAACAATCATTTATCTACCCTTAATGCAGCTACAAGAATTATGATTGTACCCTCATTTCAATTCCGAGTAGTTAACAAAATAATCACCAATTTCCACCAACCTAAAAGTACCTTACTATTACTCATTTCTGCTTTTGTTGGCATTGATCGTTGGCGTAAAATTTACGATTTCGCAATGGAAAACGGATTCCGATTCCTATCTTATGGAGATAGTTCTTTATTAGTAAAAAATTAAAATATGAAACTTAAACTACTAATTATAAGTCTAATTGTTTCTGTCGAACTTCTTGCGACAGAAACAATTTGTCATTCCAACAACCGCTTTGCCTTAAATATCGGCGAAATGGCAATAACCGACCATTACCTTAGCAATCAAGAATATAAAGGTTTATCAGTGGGATTAAATATAAATCACACTAATTATTACAACAATACGGACAATCACATTTCATGGCAGGTTTATGACCATTGGAGATATGGACGATTAATAAATCCATCATACACAGCAATGATTCAATATATTGGCGGTAATGCAGGATTTGCATCTCACTACAATTGGTATCCCACAAAAGGTTTACGCCTAATAGCTGGCAGTGCAATAGATATCTATGGTGCCCTAAAAACTCAATCACGTAATGTCAACAATCCTTATTCTGGAGATATTCAACTAAATTTATTAGCATCAATAGGTGCCCAATATCAACTATCATGGCGCAAGTGGGCTTTATCATTCGATTATTTAGCTACTACACCAATAGTTGGAGGAATGTTTGTACCTGAAATGGGACACTCATACTACGAAATTTATCTCGGCATACCACAATCGCTAAATAATGTCACTCACTTCTCCTCATTCCACAACCGACAAGGCATAAAAGGCAACCTATCCATCAATTTCATATTACCAACCATTACCCTATTCATAGGTATGACACACAACCACCAATGGTGGCAAGCCAATAATATAAACTTCTATATCAAAGAATTATCCGGACAAATAGGCATTGCTCTTAATCTAAGTATAATAAAAAATTAAAAAATGAAAAAAATAATACTCCTCACATTCACAATATTCACTCTATTTAGTTGTGATAAAAACGAAACCATAAAAAAATACAATAGTGACCCACAAGACAATTTCGATGCATTATGGGAAATATTAGACGAACGCTACTGCTATTTTTCTTATAAGAATATCAATTGGATAGAAGTATATAACGAATTTTTGCCTCGCATCAATCATGTAAAAAACACATTCCAACTATTTGATTTAATGGCAGAAATGATTGATGTACTACAAGATGGCCATGTCAATCTATATGCCCCATTCGATGTATCATCATGCACTGGTTGGTTTGATTCTTATCCAACAGATTATAACACCGATTTCCTATCAAAACACTTCGACTCAGAACTACGCTCTGCAGGTGGGTTTGCATATACTACTATCAATCATAAAGAAATAGGATACATACGCTATAGCAGTTTCTCATCAGGTTTCACTGCAACCAATCTTGCCTACATAGATGCTTATTTTCACGAACTTAATGATGTAAAAGGAATTATAATCGATGTACGCAACAATGGCGGAGGATCTTTAGACTATAGCGAACGATTAGCCTCTTGCTTCTTCAAAGAAAAAACAGTAACTGGCTATATGCGCCACAAAACTGGCAAATGCCACGACTGTTTCTCTGACCTAACAGAAATAACAACTGATCCAGCCAACGCTCCTATCGATTGGAGCGATAAAAAAGTAGTTGTACTTTCAAATCGTCGTTGCTACTCTGCCACAAACGACTTCATCGTACGCATGAAACAAGCCCCAAATGTAACAGTCATTGGCGGTATTACAGGTGGTGGTGGTGGAATGCCTCTTTCTCAAGAATTACCTAACGGATGGATGATACGTTTCTCTGCTGTACCTATGTTTGATTCAAAAATGCAACATACCGAATTCGGAGTAATACCCGACATTGAGGCACATATATCTCCAGAAGATAAATATGACACTATCCTACTTAGCGCAATCTACGAAATCATATAAAATTCCTCTCTCTAACAGCATACAAACAGTGAACTTCTTCATAGGATAACACTAACTGTAAGCAACCTTCAAGCAACCTATGCCGAAGAAGATAGACAAACAAAATTGTCCTTAATCCAAAACTCCACAATTAACAAATTATGCAATTCACCACTCCTGTCAATATAAAACCAAACAAATCAATCAACCACAACTCCAGAATCTTAATGCTTGGCTCTTGCTTTGCCGAAAATATCGGTAAGAAACTCATCGAATGTGGTTTCAACATAGTCATAAATCCAATGGGCATACTCTACAACCCTATTTCAATACACACGGCATTAGAAAGAATTATCAACGGACGTGAATTTACAGAAGCTGAACTCTTCTACCACAACGGATTATGGGCTTCATTTATGCACCACGGCTCATTCTCCCATTCCGACAAAAACGTAGCCCTCCAAATGATGAACGAACACTTACTCGAAGCTCACGAACAACTAAAAAATACCACACACCTAATCATCACATTCGGTTCATCTGAAATATACGAACACGACGGACAAGTAGTTGCCAACTGCCACAAACTCCCCTCTCGCCATTTTACCCATCGACTATTATCAATAAACGAAATAACCATTCCATACACCCAACTCTCAATTCTAAACTCTAAACTCTCAACTATATTCACCATTTCCCCAATACGTTACCTCGGCGAAGGAGCCCATCACGGACAAATCAACAAAGCAACCTTACTTCTCGCCATCGACCAAATATGCAAAGAAACAAAAATCGACTACTTCCCATCCTACGAAATAATGATGGACGAACTACGAGATTATCGCTACTATGCAACAGATATGAGTCACCCATCCGAAGTAGCTATTGACTATATATTTGAACGATTTACTGAAACATACCTCACCAACGAGGCCATTCGCACCGCAGAAGAAGTAAAAAAAATAAAAAAATCACTCTCGCATCGACCACTCCACCCCGACTCCATAGAATACCAAAAATTCCAACAAAAACTCACCCAACAAATCAACACAATAATAAAAAAATACCCGAACATAAAACTTTAAATTAAACATTATTTCATAAAAAACCTCATTCGAATAACGAATGAGGTTTTTTATTATCTAATCCTTAAATTAAAGTTTTTCAATAATTTCACCACCTTTCAACATAGCTGCTTCGTTAGCAGGAAGGAGTTTGTGATGACGTTCTGGCAATGATTTTTTCAAACCAAGCATAACTTTGTCAAGTTCTACAACTGGATCTACTTTCAAAAGACCACCGAGCACGAACATATTAAATGTTTTAGCTTGACCAAGAGCAGCAGCTGTGTCAGTTGCAGGGATGCGATATACATTGATATCTTTGCGTTCTGGAACACGTGTCATACCATTTGGATCGAAAATCAAGATACCACCTGGTTTAACGCGTGGTTCGAATTTGTCCATTGAAGGTTGGTTGAGAACGACAACGATGTCGTATTTTTGCAACAATGGAGATGCGATTGGATCATCAGAAAGGATGACAGTAACGTTGGCTGTACCACCACGTTGTTCTGGACCATAAGCAGGCATCCAAGTTACCTCTTTACCTTGCATAAGACCTGCGTAAGCAAGAATCTTACCCATAGAAAGAACACCTTGTCCACCAAATCCAGCTATGATAATTTCTTTTTTCATA
>JAZOUT010000111.1:0-2084 GCA_045658305.1 Candidatus Aphodosoma sp.
GTCTATTGAGGTATACCATATCTGATTGGTTGGAATATCGGCAACAACATCATCACCCTCGCCTGCTTGGTTAATGGTGATGCGGTAACTCTCATCGTTTGAGAGTGTTAGGTCAGCATAGCCTGTGCGAGCCTCCTTATCTTTATTCTTAGCGACCTTAATCTGGATTTTGATATCCTTGCCCGCCTTGCCACTCATTGGGTCAATCTCAAGCCACTCGGCATCGGTCTTTACCTCCCAGTCAAGTGTTGATTCAAATTTGTAGTTTAGCACGGTTTGCTTGCTTGGAACATCAACCGAAAGTTCTGTACCCTCAGCAAAGACGACCCAATCGCGCTTGTCGAGTAGGTCATCAAGTTTCTCATCTCCCATTTCGCACGACAAAGCAGTGAATGAAAGAAGTAGTAGTGTAAATAGTCTCTTCATTGTAGTATAAGTTTTAATTGTTTGCATCAAACTATTTTGTCACATCAGCTCCTACGGTGGGTAAATACAAAAAGAAAGTGTGGAGCCAATTAGTCTATCTGAATGGAGGTTCTGGAATACCTATGACCAAATAAACAATACCCCACACTCGTATTGAGCATAGGGTATAGAACGCCCCAGACATAACAATACGGAGTGACGAGTGTGTTGCTCTCCTTGGTCATTTGAAAATTTTCCAGATTTCCATTCAAGGATAAAAGCTAATACACTTTCATCAAAATATGTGTATCAAAGTATAACTTTGATAATGCAAATATACAAAAATTATATCAATCCACAAAACAGATTGACCTATAAATAGAAAAATCCGTTGCAGCATATACCGCAACGGATTTATAAATACTCTTTACATCAACTACTCCCCAACCATACTCGGCTGCGTGATATGCCAAACAGTCTGCCACTCGCCAAAGATATGCTCTTCGTCTACTTTGTAGAAATCGTCGGCAATTTTGATGTCAATGGTGTACTCCTTGGTGTGGCTGGTGTCATTAGGTGTAAAATCAATCGAAACAACACCGTAGTCCCAGGTATTATGTTCGCTCGACACTTCGCTAATAACACCATCTTCCATTACTCTGTATCGATACTCTTTGAACCACTCACCTGGTTGAAAGCGCGTCTCTTCACACGGGCTGTAATTTACAACTTTGAATATAAATGTACCACCCTCGGCAGGTATCTCCATTGTGGATGCTTCAACTGGCGTTGCGTCGTAATATACCGTCCCGCAAGCAACCGAACATATCATTGTTGCCACGACCAAAAGGATGCTAAGAAATCGTTTCATATCTTCTGCTCTTTTATTGATAGCCCTGATTATATTTAAGGAAGTATATGCAAAGTTATACTATTCGGATGAATTTTGCAATATTACAACACTGATATTCTATCCAAGTCCCCTGCGGGGGAAGGTGTAAAAAAAAGAAAGGGAGCTTTGGATTAGGAGCTCCCCAGTGCAACACTGTTGAAAATTAATGAAAGCAAACAAAACTTCGTGTTGCGAAAAGTATTTTTTACTGCCACTCTGCGATATTGGGCGTTAACCACAGAGTGCATATTTTTATTGTCGCTAATATAATACTCACAAATATTGTCTATTTTCAAATTTTATTCTTAATAAATGCTCTTATATTATTGGTATATAGTCAGTTGTATTCTATAATATGCTTTCATTGTATCTATTGCCCTTTTATACAGAAAGTGCGATATGACCATATCCTTAATATTGTTTATGCAAATATAAGCATAAATATTGTAAATGCAAGTGTTTAGCTGAAAATTTATGCATAATGCTACTATTTTCTTAAAATATGTAATAATTTTAAGCGCAGAGCGTATACTTTTGCTATACCTATATTTATATATATAATATCCGTTGTATTGTGCAGAATAGGCTATATTGTATAAGTCGTTGATTTATAGATATATAGTTTCAGGTGTATAAAAAAGTTTGTAAAAAAGTTTAAAAAAAGTTTGCGGGTGGAGAAATTTTGTCTATCTTTGCACCCGCTTTCGCTCTTAAACGGGGTGAGGGTGGCAGAGGTTCTTCGAAAAATATTTTTGAAAAAAGTTGCCAAAATATTTGGTGGTTTCAG
>JAZOUT010000112.1:0-58244 GCA_045658305.1 Candidatus Aphodosoma sp.
GACTGTTAATCAGAGGGTCCTTGGTTCAAGTCCAAGAGGGAGAGCAATAGTTTAAAAGTACATTCTTCCTTAGCTCAGTCGGTTAGAGCATCTGACTGTTAATCAGAGGGTCCTTGGTTCAAGTCCAAGAGGGAGAGCGCAGTAAAAGCCTGTAAGATTCAATCTCACAGGCTTTTCTGTTTTTAACACAAATCTAACTAATAACTTAAAATATGGCAACAAAACAAGAACTTCTCGACAAACGCTATATGCGTATGGCTCGTATTTGGGCTGAAAATTCATACTGCAAACGCCGTCAAGTAGGCGCACTTCTTGTTAAAAATCAAATGATTATATCCGATGGTTACAATGGCACCCCTTCTGGTTTCGAAAACAACTGCGAAGACGAGAACAACACCTCTCTTCCATACGTGCTCCATGCCGAAGCTAATGCTATCACCAAAGTAGCCCGTTCTAACAATAGCAGTGCTGGTGCTACCCTCTATGTCACCGCATCTCCTTGCATCGAATGTGCTAAACTAATCATCCAATCTGGCATAGTACGCGTAGTTTATGGCGAAGAATACCGCATCCGAGATGGCATCGAACTCCTCCAACGTGCAGGCATCGAAATTGTATACGAACCAGCAGAAGAATAAAAAAAAATCTTAATATCGTGTAGATTAACTAAAATATCTATTAGTAAAACAAACATGAAAAAATCCTTTCCTATAATAATAGCCATTGCTCTTGCTTTAGGATTAGTGCTTGGCTACTTACTTGCTGTACGCTCAACTCAAAATCTTTTGGGCGATATCAGCAACAAACTACAAGGAACCAATACCTCATCACACAAAGTTACCGAACTACTAAACATTATTGATCGTGCATACGTCGATACTATCGATATTGCTCAAATCAATGAAGCTGTAATCATCACTGCCCTCAATCAGCTCGATCCTCACTCAAGTTACATTCCTAAAGAAGATCTCGAAGCAGCTAACGAACAACTCGAAGGCTCTTTCTCAGGCATTGGCGTGCAATTCAACATCCAAGAAGACACCATATATATAGTAGATGTAATCTCTGGCGGTCCATCTGAACGTGCAGGGCTGCTCCCTGGCGACCGCATCACAGAAGTAAACGACACCCTATTCATAGGCAAGGATGTCAACAACGAAAAAGTATTCAAAAAACTTCGTGGACCTAAAGGCTCTAATGTTCGTCTCGGCATTGTACGCCGTGGCACTCCCGAAACACTCTATTTCGACATCACCCGCGAAGACATTCCTGTTCATAGTGTCGATATTGCCTATATGATCACACCTAACACAGGATTCATCTCAATAAATTCATTTGGTGCAAACACCTACTCAGAATTCCTCACCGGTCTCGCTAAACTCAAAGCTCAAGGCATGCAAAACCTCATTGTTGATCTCCGAGGCAATTCAGGAGGTTATCTCGATGCTGCAGTCAATATGATTAACGAATTCCTCAACCGTGGCGAACTCATCGTTTATATTGAAGGTCGTACATATCCTCGCTACGATGTTAAAGCTACAGGCAATGGCTCTTTCAAAAACATACCACTCATCGTACTTATCGACGAATTTTCAGGCTCTGCCAGCGAAATCTTTGCGGGAGCTATGCAAGATAATGACCGTGGAACAATCATTGGTCGCCGCTCGTTCGGCAAAGGTCTCGTGCAACAACCTTTCAACTTCAGCGATGGTAGTCAAGCTCGCCTCTCTATTGCCCGTTACTACACACCTTCGGGTCGTTGCATCCAAAAACCTTACACACGAGGCAAAGCAGAAGACTACGAAACCGACATATGGAATCGCTACATTCATGGCGAATTCTTCAATGCTGACTCTATACACTTAGCTGATTCTATTGAATATCACACCAAAAATGGTCGCATTGTTTATGGCGGAGGTGGCATTATGCCTGACATCTTCGTGCCACGCGACACGTCCGACATATCTACCTATTTTACTAAATTAGTAAATAAAGCTCTCATCTACAAATTTGCTCTTAAATACACCGAAGCTCATCGTACTGAACTCAAGCAATACACAGATTGGCAAACTCTCGACAAATATCTCTCTTCACTCAATCTTTTCGACCAACTCGTAACTTACGCTGAAAAAGAAAATATAACAGGTTCCGCCAACGATAAACAAACATCATACAAACTAATCAACGAACATATCAATTCTTACATCGTGCGCAACATTCTCGGCGATGAAGGCTTCTACCCACTAACCTATAGCACCGACGAAACCGTTGAAACCGCACTACAATCACTAAACTCTAAACTCTCAACTCTCAACTAAAATGGAATATTTACTTTTAATCTTAGGTTTTACCCTACTTACATTCTCTGCCGATTGGCTCATAAACGGTGCATCTGGCTTAGCCAAACGACTCAATATCTCCGACTTAGTAATTGGTCTCACTATCGTAGCATTCGGCACATCAGCACCCGAACTTGTTGTAAATATTGTTGCTGCAGCCGAAGGCTCTTCCGATATTGCTCTCACCAATATTCTCGGCAGTAATATCATTAACACACTCATCATATTAGGAATTTCAGCAACAATATTCCCTGTAGCCTGCCAAAAATCAACTTTCCGCATCGAAATTCCTCTCAGTGCATTAGCTGGATTAGCAGCACTTTTACTCGGTACCAACTTTTTTGGATTGATGCACCTCGGAGAAAAACAAGTAGGCGTGTCACGTTTCGATGGCATAATTCTCATCATTTTTTTCATCTGCTTCTGCACATATACCATTGTTCAAGGCTTACGAAATCGAACCAACTCAAATGACGAAACATACGTAGCAGCACCCATTTGGAAAGCTATATTATTAATAATTACTGGATTAACAGGACTTATTATCGGTGGAGAACTAATTGTAAACAATGCAGTATCAATTGCAAAATCATGGGGCGTTCCTGAATCTGTCATTGGTGTAACTATCGTAGCCCTCGGTACATCTCTACCCGAACTCGCCACTTCTGCCATGGCTGCCTATAAAAAGAATACCGACCTCGCTATTGGCAACGTAATTGGATCTAACATCTTCAACGTATTCTTTGTGCTCGGCATCAGTTCTATTATCCGTCCTCTATCAGGTTACGAAAATCTACAAGTTGATGCCGCAATGGCAGCAGGCAGTAGCCTCTTACTCCTTTTCTTCATCATTATAAGCAAAAAACGCAACATCAATCGCATCGAAAGCATCTCTATGCTTGTTATATATGGCATATATCTTGCATGGCTTTTAATGAATTAATAGTGAGTATTACTTTGTAATCTTTCAACTCTAAACATTCAAATGTATCGTATCGGTCTAACATTAAGCGGTGGTGGAGCTAAAGGGCTTGCTCATGCAGGTGTTCTCAAAGCTCTTGAAGAATATGGCTTACGCCCACAAATCATGTCGGGTGTTAGCGCTGGAGCTATTGTCGCAGCACTCTATGCCGACGGCAAAACGCCCGACGACATCTGCTACTTCTTCAAGCAAACCAAATTCATGGACTATGTTGGATTCATACGACCTAAGAAAGGCTTACTAAGCACCAAGAAATTCGAAAAAATGCTCTCTGAAGCCATCTCTGCCAAAACATTCGAGGAACTATCAATGCCACTATACATCAATGCCACCGAACTTACCGCTGGCGAAAATGCAGTATTCTCATCTGGTCCACTAATCGAAAAAATTGTCGCTTCTGCATCTGTACCAATATTTCTTACTCCAAAAGAAATCGGAAACAAAATTTATGTTGATGGTGGTATTTTCAACAACATGCCCGCATCTCTCATTCGATCGCAATGCAAATTTCTTATCGGATGCCATGTAAACCCTATTCGTTACGATAACACAGTACACACAACAAAACAAATACTTGAACGAATATACAACCTTTCAATACAATCAAGCACAGTCCCCGAAAAGAAAATCTGCAATCTCATACTCGAACCCGATCAAGCCAAACAATATGGCATGTTCGACACCGATCATTTCGAAGACATATTCAACATCGGCTACGAATACACAAAACAAACCCTCCTAAACACAAAAATAGAATTACCCCTCTAATCCCGAGCAATTCTATTTTTTTATACTTTTCAACACTTCTAACAATCAACGAACCACCGTACGCCCCACTATATAGACACTCACTTCATAAAGAAAATATAGTGGCACCGTAACAAGCATCAGCGTAAATATATCTGCCGTAGGCGTAATGATTGCAGCCAAAATACATAAAACAATAAAAGCATGCTTACGATATTGTATTAGCATCGACTTATCAATCACACCCAATTTTGCAAGAAAATAAGCCACAATAGGTATCTCAAACAATATACCCATCATCAACGAGAGCATCAGCAAAGTAGAAATATACGACTTCAGGGCAATCTGATTCACCACCAACTCTTGCACCTGATATGTACTCAAGAATCTAAACGCGAGCGGAAATATCAAACTATAATTCAACAACACCCCTATAGCAAACAGCGCAACTCCGCAAAATATCAACATTACCGAGTATCTCTTCTCTTGTTCATATAACGCAGGTGCAATAAACCCATACAGCTGAATTATCAGATAAGGAAAAGCCACAATAACCCCTACAACCAAAGCCACTTTGATATGCACCATAAATTGCGAAGCCAACTCCGTATTTATAAAAAGCACTTCAAAATCGGCAGGGCACAACGACGCAATCCCCAATCTATCCGCCAACCAACACAATCCACGATACAAGGCAAAATCAGACTTCGACGGAGCAAACATCACATCAAACAACACATCCTTAAAACAAAATCCCGCTACCGCACAAACTACCCACACCGCCAAGCAACGCAAAACAACCTTTCGAAGCACTTCCACATGCTCCCAAAAGGTCATCTGTACTTCGTTATTCTCCTCTTTCATTGTCTTGCTTTTCGTTTTTTATCTCATCTTCCATTTCGTTCATACCTTGTTTGAACGACTTCACACCCTTACCCAAACCACGCATCAATTCAGGAATTTTCTTACCTCCAAAAAGCAATAAAACTATGAGCACAATAAATATAATTTCCGGTGCTCCAATCATTAATAGTATCATAATCATTTACAATCACAAGTTCCACAAACTAAGAAAATCTCGCACGACTCGAAATTGATTTCCCAATTTCCACCTTCGCACGACTCCCAATTATACTTCTGAGCCATACGATCCCACCAACCTTGAAATTTAGTACCAGTCTCGCCCATATCACGAACGAGTTTTTCATACAACTCAACATTATCTGCCGACAAAATTTTAGCCAATTCAGTCAAACCATTACGGCGTTCGAACAACGATTGAATTTCATTTTTTTCTTCTACAGTTACTTTTCCTACCAATTTTTTCATATTACCATTCCTCCTTTACATCAAATGGATCTAAATAATTTATCTCTTTTATTTCATTCTCAAATCTATAACCTACCTCTTGCATTTTCATTTGCAAATCGCGCGATGCATTACGCTCGAGGTGCGAAATCACACACTGCTGATGCGATGGCGTATTGTTGTCCCATGTCAATTTTTGATTCAACCAAATACAACGATTACAATGATATGCATCACAAATACGACACAATGGTGCATGGTCGAGTTGCAACAATTGCTTATTAGGTATATCAATTCCCTGCTCCAAATCACCAACACTACGCGATGCATCTTTGGTCTTATGATTCATGCGATTACTTATGCCCATCTGCTCATCGTAGTAGAACGCAGGGCAAAGATAAAACTTACCATTCGGAGCAACTGTAATATTACCCACGCCAGCCTCGCAGTTGTGCATTTCGGTCAATTGCAAGCGGTCTGTAATCAAATTGAATTGTGGTTGTTTCACTGATTTATAAAGATTAAGCAACACAGCATTCAACGTAGCCAATGCTCGTTTATAATCCTCTATTTGCTCATCTTTAAAGTTTTCTATATCAGTCAAACAGATGTTCAAACGCTTTGCTTGTGGCAACAGAGTAACAATATCATACTGATGTTCAACGAATTCCGCCACACTCAAACGCAACACAACATTATCTCCCTCTATGCATTGAGGCACGCTATTAAAGATTTTCACTTCACGACCGATTTTCACATGATCGATTGTCTCAATCAATTCGTCATACTCCGTAGGCAATTCATAGTCGGGATAAACAAACTGAATCATAAGATTCTGTTTCATACCAAACACAATCGCTTTACGCAATGTGTCAAGAGGCATCAATCGACGCTCAGTCAACGGATTTTCGGCATGACAATAAGCCATGCTTGTATCGTCTAACAAGACAACAAGATATTGTAAATATGGTTTCATGGCTTAACAGATTATATCGTTCGACTTCTTTTTCAACTCATCAAACTCCTCTTGTTTTCCTTCCAATTCGAGTTTGCGATAGAGTTTATTCCAATAATAGTTGTTGGCACGCACACGAGCCTTGTGCATCAAGCAGATAGCTGTAGCACGTTCATACACAGTATGAGTTTTTGCGGCATCATAATTCTCTCCTTGGCACCAAGCGCAACCCTCTGCCACTTCACAATCCACGCATTCTGGTGTTGATTGCGTGCAACGGTCGAGCGTCAAGAATGGACGCAATCTATTGTTGTCAATGCCATCATGAATGTTGCCAATAATCCACGCCTCTTTGTCGCGCAACGAATATTGAGCAAAACGAGTGCAAGGATAGAAATTACCAGCGGCATCTACTGCCAACATTTTACCTGCGCCACACCAGTTCTGATTTTGATACTTACAATCCATAGGCTTACCCATGTGTTCTGTAAAGAACGAACAAGCATAATCCTTATAAAAACCACCATCTATTATAGCATCAGCCAACTGCATCAACTGCTCTTCAAATAGTTTATCATCCCCCTCTGCCCACACATCCTCAAACACGCAGTTGATATTCACTTGATGTATACCCAAGTCATACAAATGCAATACAGACTCACAAATATAAGGTATATCCGCCGACGAAATTGTTACTTTTGTTCCATCTCCAGGAAATTGACTTTGCCACAACGCAATATTTCGCACTACATCGTCATACGAACCCCTTTCTGGACCATCGCCTTTCCAAATACGGTTCAAGTCATGCTTCTTTCGTGTACCATCAATCGTAATACCAATACTCAAATGTTCCCGATTTTTCGCTATAAATCGTTGTACCTTTTCGCTATCGTAATTTATACCATTAGTCGAAAAATTAAACCTATAAGAGTTAAACCAATGATGATTTCTACGATACAAATCCGTCTTTATATAATCACAAATTTTGTCAATAAGGTCAATCTCCAAAAACGGCTCACCTCCAATAAAATCCCAAATCACCGATTCGTATGCAAAATTCGGGTCATATTCTCTATCCAACACATAGTCAATCGCAGCCTTTGCCACTTCCCACGTCATTCTCTCTTTCTCATTCTTCCCCACCAAATAGCAATACTTACATGCCAATTGGCAATCTTTTGTAACAATGAAAGTTATGTTCTTGGCAGTACTAGACTGCCAAGAACGCTCTGATTTTTTTAACATAAAATATTTACAATTTTTCTAATTCTGCTTTTATTTCAATAGCTATTTGATTTACATTAGAATCTGGTAACAAATAAACAATTACATGTTTCTTACAGTTATCAGACCCTATATTAACTTTTTTTACCCCACCAATAGTATTTAAATGAGTTTGAACAACCAATTCATCTTCTTGAGCAGAAAAAGTAACTTTAATATATGGCGGTTGATGTATATCCGAAACTTCTAAATAATACTCCATATCTTAACATACAATAAAGATTAATAATTTGCCATACCACTACACCATCCCGAACATGTATTAGAACAACCAAAAGAACAAGCTTGAGCACATGCATTTCTACATCCATATTGACAAGTTGCATTACAAGTTCCAGTACATGAACCATAACAAGAATCATCACAACCACCACTACAACTTCCCATACAACCATAATTATAACATCCTGTTGCTGCTGCCTCTGTTTTCACAAAAGGCACACTTGACAAAATAGCTGCACCAACTACTGGCAACGCTGCTTTTGCTGCTTTTTTGAAGAATTCGCGTCTGCTTTGAATTTCTTCTCTTTTGTTTTTTTCTTCCATAATGATTAGAATTATTAAATTACCCCTACTCGTTTTAGGATTTTCGGGTTACTCCTTATATTTTTCCGCATAAATAAAAATTCCAACAAACTCCCTTATCTCATATTTCCATTCATCATTCCTAACTCCTCATTCCTCATTCACAAATACACACTCTCACGTGGTATTCCCTCTCCCTACCCTCAAGCGAAGTGTAAGCAAACTGCAAGCAAGAAAACCGCCACACCCCAACACACACTCTCATTGTGTATTCATTACTATTCCATGTTCCCTACTCCTTGCTCCCTATCAAAAAGGGCACAAAAAAAACGTGGAATTCGACTGTTGTCGTTCCACGTACTGAGGTCTTCGCATTACCCTGATGTCGGAACTGACAACGCGAAGCCCACGTCGAATATAAGTTATAATGATGACTACATTATATGCGCCAAAAGTGTACCAAACCAAAGAAGGCACAATCATGGATACTTACATCCCATAGGACATCTATCGTTGTTAGGTTCATGACATCAATATGAAAGTTGCGAAGTTTCAGTACGTCAGAACAAAACGCTGTATAAACGTCTATCTAATATGTCTGTCAACCCACCCCAAAGAAAGACATACTCCCCGACGTGAGTCCACGATGCAAAGGTATAAAAAAAACTTCATTCTGCAAACAACAGAATGAAGTTTTTTATCTGATAATAGTGATTTTTTATAAAAACACTAATATATTTCAAAATACTATTTCACAATAATCTTACCTTGATATATAGTGCCATTGCCAGCAATTACACGCACTATATACAAACCGCGATTTTCGATTGACAATTGAGTATTGAGAGATGTAGATTGCGATGAATAAATACAAGAACCCAACATTGTATAAACTTCAATATACATACCATCTAATTCCTCGATTGTAAAGTCACCCTCAATATTTATTATATCACCAGCTTGTACTGGATTAGGATATAATACCAAATCAGACAACTTATTATTTTCAACACCAACAGGCTCGCCAACCTCAAGTTTGAGTATTATAACACTTGAGCAACCCTCTCTTTCAACCACAAACTCATCGGTGTAAGAACCAACTTTTGTGCTTTCATCATAAACTTTTGACGCAAAAGTATAAGGGAGATCATCTGTAGTAATTTTTTGTTCAACATGAATAGTATCCTCATCTAACTCTACGAGATTAAGCACAATTGTACTATCGCATCCACCAACAGAAGTCAATGGCAATGTATAGGAACCTCCCATCGGAATACCTGAGAATCCATGACCCGTATAAGTATCGCCAGGACACATAAACTCATTTAATATAAGACGGAAATTATCGGCAACATCAACTGTCAAAGTAACAATTGAATCACAACCAATCACAGATTTGAATGTTTGAGTATAAACCCCAGATTCGGTAATCAATCTATCACCA
Organism: Candidatus Aphodosoma sp.; assembly: GCA_045658305.1. GTDB lineage: Bacteria > Bacteroidota > Bacteroidia > Bacteroidales > Paludibacteraceae > Aphodosoma. The sequence continues at coordinate 9,585 of JAZOUT010000112.1, forward strand.
AACTGATATGTCTTACCACTACACAAACCAATAGTGTCATAAACCATTGGAGCATCTGAGACATTGAGCAATAGAGTAACAATTGAATCGCAACCTGTAACTTGAGAAACAAGTGTATCAACATATATACCTGTTCGATTATACTCTTGATTATTCCATGAATAAGTTGCTCCAAAGCAAATGGTATCAGCGAATACGACTTCAGGAATAGGGTTTACTCCAATATTAACAACAACAACAGAGTCGCAACCTATATGAGATTTTAATTTTTGCTTATATACACCAGCTCTATCTAAAGAATTAAAGTTGTGTTGAGCATATACATCTCCACTACATAAAACTTCATCAAATGAGGTCACAGACATTGGCAACACATTCACAGATATACTATAAATAGTGTCTTCCTCTACTACATCATTTGCATATCCATAATAGGTAAATGAATTCTCGCCGATATTCAATTCGGATGACAATTTAACAAAATCGTCATAACGATAATCTTCTGTTTCACAAATAGTAGATTTTACATCTTTTTTCACAACAGAATTGATACGAATATCATCCAAATGCAACTGCGAAGTTACAGCAGAACGACATTCAGAATAGAACGCAAGACGAATAACTTTACCGCTATATTTAGACAAATCTATCTCATAAACAGCGCCATCATAAGGAATAGCATTATAATCAAAATCGGCATTACCTTTATTAGCCCAAACAAACTTATTTGTTTCAACCCAACTACGTCCATTATCATCAGACACAACAACATAGAAAACATCATCGACATTACTCAAAGTAGAATCTGGTTTATGAACACCATCATCATCAGTAAGAGCCAAATTAAACATCAGCCTATTTTCGCCTGTTGGCAATTCGATTGAAGGGGAGAATATCCAACAATAAGGATTTGTCTCACGAGTTTGGAAAGAGGTAACATACGTAGCCAAATGACCATCAGTAACAGTCCAACCAAGAGGACTTGTAGCATCTGTAATCATTGCACTACCTGTCTTGTCGAATATTTCAGTAGCACTCACACCACACGAACGTTGCCAATGACGAGGAGAAAATGATTTAGTATTAAATGTACCTAACAATTCTGTAGAATACAAAGTAGAATACGCTGTAATACAATTAGTAGCAGAAGACCATTCTGACTTATTGGTTTCACCACAAACTTGTCGTGCTCTAATATAATAATCCTTACCCGGCAAAAGATTTGTCAATACAACAGGGAAAGTATCAATCATATCTGTACGCCAAATTTCACGGAAATCTTCATTAAGCGATAATTGCACTTCATATCCAGCTGCCCCATTAGTTGTTGCATTAAGACGAGCTGTAGTTGCTGTAGCCTCTTCTACCATCATTGATGTAGGAGTCATACAATCAGAAACATAATCTACAACAACGTCATCAATATACATTTGATTATTTTCATAACCATCATACATGTCATTTTTGAACGTAATAAACTTACCTTTTGTGCCTTTTAACAACACAGAGTGTTTACGCCAATAATTATTTCCTTCTACGTCATCATAAACAAATTGACCATGAGCCATACATGCATCTTCTGTAGTATAAGGATATGACAATACTTGTAGTGGCACAAAAGTAGAAGGGTCATTAGGATTAGTCATCGTACCAACAGTTATCTTACGAGCAAAAACTGCATTAAGACCTGTATGATCAATATTATCAGTACCCTTTATAGAACCAAATGGACGCATCCAGAAAGTAACTTGCAATTCATCATAATTACCATCAATAAGAGGCAAAGAGATATATCCACCAACTTTTTCTTCTGAATTTGAATAAAACTTCAAAGCATATTTACCTGTACGTGCTATTTGATGAATTCCACTTGTGTACATGTGAGGATATGAAATGGTATTATCCTTGATAAAAGGAAATTCTTCTACATTTGCATGTCCACGAGTAAAACAATCAGGGACACGATAAGATGTATTAGGCTCACCATTTTCATAAGATGGTAATAAATATCCCTCTTCTAATTCAAATGAGAATACAGTTCCAAGAGGCTTAGGATCACAAGGTGTAGTAAATTTATAAACCTCAGACCAGAAACTCAAATCTTCATTTCCATCACAATTAGCCTGAACATATATGAAATAATCTGTATTAGCAGTTAAATTCTCTATTCTCGCAATATTTGTAGTTACTGTACTTGAGAATGCCACAGATTTAGAATCTGCTTTGTCTGGATTTAATTCTTTAGTGAGAGCTACAACATTATAAGAAACAGGATTATTGCCAACTGGTTGCCAACTAATTGATAAATATGTAGAATTTATATCCTCAATATCAAGTTTATAAGGATAAGCACAAGATGATTTTTCAATAAGAATATTATCTATAGCAGCAGACAATGTATTCGAATTCACCACATCATCATTTTCCCAATAAACTACAAAACGATAAAATCCTTCCATCTCAGGAGTAATCATAAATGTTTTTGAATAAGCACACCAATAAGAAGTTGAATTAAACACACCTCCATCACGACCTAAATCTATCCAATTGTCAGGGAACGATTGTTTAGCTGCAGAAAGAGTAACTACCGAACCATCAAAATTATAAACGACTCCGCTACCTTCTTCAAATTGAGATAACGCAGGTATCAAGAATACACGCATATAATCAGTAGCATCACCCATTGACTTCCAATCAAACGAAACGGTATAAACACCTGCTTTCATATCAAATGTTCGATAAGCCCAAGTTTTAGTAGGCTTATTTGTATATTTAGCCGAAAGACCAGCATTTGAAGATACATAAAGAGAGTCTGTATTATACCATTTATTTACAACTTGCAATTCCGATACAGAAAGTTTCCACAATCCATTTTCATTTTGATTGTCAAATTTATTCTCGTATGGGAACATAGAAACTGGGACTTCAAAAGTTGTATATGTTTCGCACAATGACCATCCTGAAACATCTGTTGCAGAACAATAAGCACGAACATAGAAATCATAACTTGTATTAGGTTGCAATCCATTAACAGCAAAAATAGTATCTGTTATCGAAACGATAGAGCCTGCCGACTCAACATCAAAACCAGAAATGCCATATTTCACATCATATTTAATTGCACCTTCATGCGAGAATACAAATTCGGCATATGTATCACCAAGCGATTGCAAACGGAAATCTGTTGGTCGCTGACATGTAGGCACAAGTTCAACCAAAACATCATCAATATAGAAACCACCCATAGTGCCACTCTTATCTGTGACTTTCGCTCTATTAAGCGTATAATCTGCTTTAAATGCTACATGTTTTCCAATACCAGTATATTGTGATAAAGGAATTACAATATGGTCATATTGCAATGTACCATTTACCAAAATTGTATCAATAGGTTCGAACGTTTCCTCTATCTTAGCTCTTGTAGACACGTTAGATACAGCTCCTACTACTATTGCACGTTGTGATTTAGCTACATCTGTGTCTGGCTTATATTTAAACGAAACTTGACACTCCTTCAAATCATTAGTATTCAATTGTGGCGAAACCAAATAAGTCGTAATTGCAGCATCATTAGCATACAAATAAACAACTTTATTGCTTCCATTATCTAACGACAATGCAGGGTAACGATATTGCTCTTCATTACCATCAATAATATAATAACCTATCCAATCAAGAGGATTAAAATATTCCCCTGTATAGCGATTTTGAGAGAAAGAATCATAATAAGGCAAATCTGCGATAGCTAACTGAGAAGTTGTAAAACACATAACAGGCGACCATTCTCCATATCCACCTTCATCGCAAGTAGAACGTACAATAAGATAGAAATCAGTATTTACAGTCAAACCTTTGACTTCTAATTTACCATCTGTAATTGTTTGTGTTTGCACGGCATCGAATGCCTCTTGCGAATTTTCTCCAACTACATATTTCACCTGATATGGAGCCTTTCCTCCATACAATTGAAGATTTATGCTATTTGACGTAGAACCGACCTCTTTTACCTTAGGTGATACACATTCTGGTATTACATCAATAACTACATCATCAATAAAAACAACATTACTCTTAGTATTCTCTGACAAGAACATCACATAACGACCATATTCGCCATAATAGTCACCTGTATACTCATCAAAGCACACTTCATAATCCAATCCCTCACCTGGTTGTATTTTCAAAGTAGCAACATTTTCACGTGAACCCATATCGGTTGGATCTGTAATAATTGCAACCATCAACTCACGAGCATATTGAGAAGATGCATAGTTGCCAACAGAAGCATGGAATTTCACACGAAGACGAGAAATATCATCAACATCAATCTCTGGTGTTATTGCATAAGCACCATTATCTGTAATTGTAGATCGCAACATCAACGAAGCAGAGCCACTATTAGAATACTCATTAGAACAATAAGGAATATTGGCAGCAGAAGCCCCTTCTGTCAAATTACCAACAATATAACAATTTGGTTTAGAACCTTGCCCTACTCCATAATAATCAAACGCCTCTACCAACTTCTCATTTATATCTATAAGATCACACTCTGTATAGAAATGACCTACAACCCAATCGCTTTGAGTAGTATCAGAACAAATTGCTTGCACATAAAAATGATAAGGTCTATTAGCCTTAAGATTAGTAAGATTATAAGAAGTTTGTGAATAATTTTTCTCAACTACCAAAATATCACCACCTACAACAGCATTAGTATATTCCACATCAGCCAATTCACGAGCAGAAACCACTAAATTATAAATAGTTACAGATGAAGACCAAGATATTGTCGCAGTTCCTTTTGTAACATTTGATGCAGAAAGATTACGAGGGGCAGCACAAGGATTCACTGGAGGATTAACTACCTCTCCTCCTCCTTGATTACCTCCATCATCTTCACCGTCATCCTCACCATCATTACCTCCTCCTGTATTAGATGAGATAGAAACAACTACATTATCAATATAATTCATATTTGTCTCACTAATAGCACGAATAGCAACATGTTTGCCACTACCAATATATGATTCAAATTTTGAAACATGTCTGCTCCACGAATCATTAGGCTCAATAGTATCAACAGCAACAAACGTAGCAACATCCAAAGGATCAGTCATAACACCTACTTCAACTGTATAAGACACAGAGTCTGCTATCATATAAAATGCCATTTGAAGACGAGTAACATCTGCATTAAATTGAGGGAATGCAATATAACTACCACGACCCAAAACAAGTGATTTATCTCCTGTGTATTTAACAGTATTAGACAAATGCGGATAATAATAAGTAACATCTATACTGTTATCCACATATTGTTTAGGTTTAGTATAAAGACATGGTATAGGGAAATTACTATTAGACGCATCTACCAACCAATCCTTATCATCAAAATCCATTGTATATGGAACATTCTCAACCTGACGACACTCAGTTTTAAATGATTGAGGCAACGACCAAACACTCAATTCGCCTTCACAATTCGATTGGACATAATAATAATATGTTTTTTTACCAGTATTTAATCCCGAAATTGTAACCTCATTCTTATTAGTCGATTGCTTCACAAAATACTGATCACGAGACAATCCATCTATCTCATCAGCAGAATACTCTTTGGTTGTAACCAAAACATTCCAAGATGAAGCTCCATTATTTTTCCAAGAAATAGTTGCTTTATCTACCTCAACCTCTGCTTTAATATCAGTAGGCTCTGCACAAGCATTACTTTCATAAAAACGAACATCATCAATCCATAGATGCGACCATGCATTAGTATATTCATAAGCTGACCTTACAGCAAAAAAACGACCTTCAAACTTATATTGACTCAAATCATAAGCATAAGAAAGATAATTTGCCTTTGTCATCGTTGCAATCGTTATAGTATCTATTGGCTGGAATGATTCAACATCATTCGCATCAGACATTATACCAATTGTAAAGGTTGCAGGCTCAATAAGATGTCGAGTAGCATAAAAACTAATTTTTGTTTGCGTAGGATTTACCATCTCAGGAAAAATTATCACTTGATAATCACCTGCTTTACGAATTTCCATATGCAATTCCCATTGAGAACGAGACTCTTTTCCCCACCATTGCTCTGTACTTTCAGGAAATACAGAATTATTTGACAATGTCAACAATCCATTACTTAACTTATAAGTAGATTTGCCTGGATTATAATGGGTTGACAAATCAAATGTATTAATATCAAAAGTAACAGTTGTTGGATAACTATAAAATTTTTCAGGCATCAAAACTTGCACCGGATTACTCCAAGCACCTGTATCATTAAGATTTATATGACGACCATAAACATAATAAGTAACCCATGGGAACAAACCTTCCACACGACAAGGTGCCGAATCATACACCTTACGAGCAACAACTTTTTTATTATCTATTTTCGACGTATTCAATAATACATTAGAAACAATCACTTCATATTGAGCTGATTCTTCTTCCAAGAATTTAACATCCAATGCTTCTGCTGCAGGTAAACATACCTTAATCTTAGCCTTTGGCGTAGTAGGAATTTCTTCAACCAACAAATTATCTATTACAAAAGCATTCGTGCCATCCTTAAACTCCGACATAAATGTTATATACTTACCATCCCCCTCATAATTTTCAAACGACACCATAACCTCTTCAAAATCCGCCACTGATTTAATCTCTACAGTATCAACAGGCACAAATGTTTTCTTATTAGATGGGTCGGTCATAACACCAACCATAATTTTACAAGAATTACCCATTGGCACCAAACCATCTGTTACATAGTTTATAGTCCAAAACGACAGTTGTACACGTTTTATACTATCTATATAAATTTCTGGTATACAAATATAAGAATAGGCTCCCTTACCAATAGCAGTCTCTGTATTCAATGCACCTTGAAAGAAAAGAGCACTTGTCGAGTCAGGAGAATATTTCAACCTATCACTTCTTGTTTGATGTGTATTGATAAAAGGAGGAACTGCTTTATTACGAGATGAATAAGCAAACCAATTTTCAACTGAAGATGTTGTATTTTCAATATAATCCATATTAAAATCTTCATAATATGGAAGCATCAACATATCCGAAGTTTTAAATTGACAACCATCGCTCCAATCACTATTTTCTCCAACACACTCTGATTGCACATAAAAATAATATTCTGTTGCAGGATAAAGATCTAGAATCTCGAAAGAATACTCAGCTCCATCAACCTTATAGTCTTTTATTTCTGCATCTGTCGATTCAACACCTAATAATTGACGCACAGATAATGGCTTATTAGATATTCTCACATTATAATTCAACGCATCAAATGAACCTGCCCACTCTACAGCTGCAGATGTACCAGTGATTTTCCCAACAGCAAGATTAAATGGTTGTGTACAATTAGGAATAGAACGAACTTCTACATCATCAATAACAACACCACGACCCAAATTATCTTTTGCTTCAAAAGCCAACTGATAAGTACTTGTAGGCACGGCCAAACGAATAGTATCTCGATGCCAACCAGAAGAATAGTCACTATATGTTTTCAAAGTAACCCAATTGCTTTTAGGTGTACGACGATACAAAATTTTCAATGTATCAAAGTCACCTGCCCATTTTTCTTGTGCATAAGAAAGACACAAAATAGGTTGAAAAACCTTCGACAAATCCAATTCAGGCAAAATCAATCGAGTAACATATGCTGTCGTTTGGTTTGTATTATTACGAAAAGCTATACGTTTAGAACCACTTACCGCCCCTATTGGATTTTCTAAATCGCCTGATTCAGCAATCCAATCATAATTACCATAAACTTGTTCCTGAGTCCATGTTGATGGCATACCATTTTCAAAGTCCTCAAATAAAATAACGGTTTTATCTTGAGCTTTAAGAGACTGTGCAACACCTAAGGCACAAAAGACGGTTAATAACAAAAATATCTTTTTCATAATCATTCAGTAATAATAATTTTAGTTGTAAATATTTCAGTTGAAGTCATTACTTGCAACATATAAATGCCAGGCAAAGAAGCCACTTTAATTGCATCATTACCAGATGTAATATGCTGTATATCTACCAATTGACCTGTAGCAGTATATATATTAACAATAGCCTCATCTACATTAGCTATAACTATCTCCTCACCTATCCTAACAATAGTATTCACCACATAAGGCTCAAATGAATAAACATCATCTACTGGAGTTCCTTCTCCTGGACAAATTTCACAAGTACGCATCAACACACCATCATCTACACGACGAACTTCAAGATAGTAACATTCTGACCCGAATGTTCCCCCGTCCAAATAATAAAATGCCTTATTTTCATTAGGAATAAGAACTCCATCTCTATACCATATATACTCACTAAATTCATAACCCCCATTAGATTCTGCATTTAAAACAGTCAAAAGATTACCAAATTTAGACTCTAATATTTTTGAACTATAATAAACATCAAATTCTACAGGTATTATCACATCCCCACAAGAAGAAACCGTATCATTAAGAATAATATTTGCTGTATAATGATTTGGGCGGCAATTATTTGGCAATATTATTTCGAAAATACGATTTTCCAAATCAATTTCAATATTAGACACATCAACAAAACCCGCATTATGAGCAAGACTATCAAACTCTACTGAATACATAAAAGGAGCACGTGCACCATCAACAACATCATAATCAACAAACAAAATTCTATCATCCGCACATAACCATCTATATTCATCGCTAATATTAACAGCAAGAGGTTCCATCTTTTGCAAGTGCAAAATTACGATACTATCACATTTCAAAGAATCTGCGGTCTGTAATTTCACTTCATAAACCCCTGTCGAATCAAAACGATAGTTACCAATGATGTATGGGTCTATACTACAAAGAGTATCATAAACTACCACATCCTCAAGTTTAGGACGCACTGTCAAATGAAGAGTTGTAATACTATCACACCCCCAAATATTAGGCACTGTATCTCTGTACGTTCCTGATGTCATAGCAAAATTACCACCTAAGATAACATAATCGCCCCAACAAATTTCCTTCTGCAATTCTATATTATGCTCATGGATTTCAGGCACATCAATAATAGTATCTAACACATCTATACATTGTTCATCCTCAAGAAAAGCTTTTAATTGAACCTTCAATTGTCCTCCTTCATTAGGCATCACATATTTAGGACTTACCAAATCTGTTTTAGTAACACTACCATCAAACTCGAACTCCCACTCATAGTGAGCACAACGCCTACCCTCAATTATAGAATCTGTATCATTTATTTTCACATAAACATAACTACTATTCTCAAATTTAAGAATATTATTACAACCTGCTGGTTGCCACAATGCATTAAATTGAGCTTTTGGAAATTGAGGTATAACAGCAGAGCTCAATACAAAATTACAATCTGACTTATCCAAATATGTCACTTTACAATAATAAGTCGTTGTATCTCCCGCAAGAACATCGATACTTTGTGATGTATCAGGCTTGAAGTTTTTATTCTGATCATTATACCAATAATATTTAAAACCAGAAGGTGCTTCAAGCGAAACAGTATCACATCCCTCACTACTGATAGTTGCATCTATACAATCAAGCGTAAAATAAGCATAACCTCCATGCTTACCCAAAGTACAATCTTGTGTTGTCAATTGTATCTTTATCTTCTGACCTTTACAAGAGCGCAAATCAATACCTATCGTTGTCCAATCTTTCCAAACAAACTTTACTCCCAAAGATGGACTATAAGTCTTCCACTCATCTGGATCTTTTGAAGGAGAAAAGAATGCCTCACCACAAGCATATTGAGAAATTGGTGTTCCATCCTCTTTCAATATTTCAAGTCCAAAATATGGGTCATATGCTTCACCGTGTCCTGGATTTTCAAGTACAACTGCATATTTCATCAAAAGCACTAAATCATCTTGAACATTAAATTCATAAGTAATACGCTCTGCTTGCGAACCTGCATTTTGATTTCCTAAACGCACCGATGCTATCTCATCCGAAGGAACCATCAACAATCTATTTCCTGTATTAGGGTCATACATCCCTTGAACCCAACACGCTACATGACGAGCATCAACATTATTACCTCCTGTTGATGGTGTTGGAACCGCAGGATAAAACTTATACGCTCCTGGATTTGTTAATGGATTTTCAATAGCACCTCCAGAATAACAAGTAACAATCTCCTCATTATCAAGAGAAACAAAATCAAAACAGTGATTTTCCGGACACCATACAACAACCGTATTCAAATAAACGTATGCACTCGTATCCTCATCTGCTATTGCACGCACTCTCAAGTCGTATGCTCCTTCTGGCATATCTTCCCATGTAAATGAAGGATTATCCACCTCTCCATCAATATCATACACATTATTCCAATATTTTGAGCCAAGTGGCTTATAACCGCATTCATAAATAGGAGCAAATCCATCCCACGAAAAGCTAATTACTCCACAAGAAGCATCTGCCTTCAAATTCTCAGGCTTCGGACACATTGCCGATGTTATCTGAATATTATCAATACATGCCCCCAATGGATTAGCAATTGTTGTATCTTGATTAAAGTTTACCCAAACAAATGCCAATTGCATTTTACGTCCAGCAATAACACTCGTCTGAAACGAAGCATTACTCCAAGTTCTTTTATCCGACAATGAAGCAAAAGTACCATCAACCGTTGTCAATGGCATACAAAAACGACTGAAAATTTTAGGAAAATAACCTATTGAATCATTAGATTCCAACGACTCCCCATCCATAGTATATCCATCAGGCAATAGACAAACAAACAAATCGGAAGTTGTTGAATAACCTCCCGATTTCCAATCGAATGAAATATCATAATTACCCGTTGGCAATTCAAATGTTCGTGACACAACTACGACTGTAGGTTGAGATGAATATTTTGCCGACAAACCTTCATCCGATGATATATAAAGCGACTGATAACCCTCATTATATTCAAGATTACCCACCACCCATTTGTCTGTACAATATTCTCCCCTATCGCCAAGATTCAACTTCCAATTATTGATTTCTGAATCACCCTTCTCAAAACCAAATTGATAAGGAACATTAATCATCTGACAATGCACAATACTCAATGCAAAGTGCAAAAACAAAAATAATAATAAGACCTTTTTATGTAACATACTCAAAAATTAAACATTAAAATCAAAGAACTATTCGCTCAATCAAACGTTTGCCATCTTCAAAGATAAATTCAAATATATATAATCCTGAATTATCCCCTAAATTCAACACATTTTCTCCCTCATCAATAAAATATTCTCCAACCAATACGCCAACAGACGACCAAACTCTCACTTGTGCCGATTCTGCTACTTTCACATTTACTTGCGATGACTCATTTGCCGAAAATACAACAACTGCATCGCCACTTACACTATCAAATCTAATTGGTTTAACCGCACAAACCATCTCTTTCACGCCATCTTCTCGAGTAAGCATTACCGAATATTCTGCATCAAAATCCAAATCGCCATACAATATCGACGAAGTTGCGCCCTCAATTGGCATATTATTCTTATACCACTGATAAGCCACAAATTCATAACCGCCATTATAGGCATCATTACGAACCGCAAGCACATCATTCCATCTTTGAGCAATAACACTATCTGGATAATATACATCAATCATCACATCAATATCATCTCCGCCACAAGCCAATTCTCCAAACGACAATGTTGCCTTATATCTATTTGGCTCAATACCTTTCAACATTGGCACAACCATTGCCCCACTTTCCGGAGTTAATGCCTCTGCCGATGCTTCTGCCATCACTGCATCTTTAAACTTAATAGCAAATTCCAACAATTTGCCCGACTCTTCTGTATAAGGGATAATAATATTATCATCTGTAGCACAAACCGATATAACACTATCTATTCCAAGCACTAATGACTCATTAACAAATACATCTTTCACAATTGAATCACAACCAAGCGAACTCTTTATCGAATATTTACCTGATTCTGTAACTTGCACACCATCAACATAATAAACATCAGTACTACAGATTGTATCATATATCGTAGTATCTTTCAATACATTAAGATACAATACAGTTATATTATCGCAACCATGTTCCGTAGGAATTGTATCAGCATAAACACCTGTTGAATCATACGCCTTTCCGCCTAACTCATACGATTCACCTGGACAAATAGTAGTACGTATTGTATCACGCATATCCGTAACATTTGGCAATTCAAACTCAAATGTCTTTATCTCTTCACACTTACCTCCACCAATAGAAGCCTTCAATGTAGCAGTAAATTTACCGCCAGTTGCAGGATAAACATGCACTGGATTAAGATTCGAAGAAGTCGCCCCATCTCCAAACACCCACACCACATCACAATCCTCACCTGAATCTACTTTATTGCCCGCAGCATCTTTTTTAGACACATAACTCTTATTCGTAAATGCCACCTTATTCATACAATCCTCAACATAAGGACGACATTCACCATCAGCTATAGGATAACGTTGTAATCCCGAAGTTTCCAATGTATAATAACACTCTGTTCTTGTTGGTTGTATCACATCAAGACAATAAGTAGCCGTATCTTTTGTCGAAATCACATAAGTCTGTTCTGACGACAAAGTTTGCTTATCCGATTTCTTATACCAACGATATCTAAACCCATCTGGCCCAACCAAAGTATCATTCTCCACATCTCCACACGCCGTACTCTTTATCTGACCATCCGAACAATTAAGCGTAAAATATGCATAACCAAAGTGACCCAACTCTGCACAATCGTATGTTGTCAATCGCACAACCACCTCTTCGCCATGATGTTCACGAAGGTTAATCGACACCGTTGTCCAATCCTTCCACCAACCTGTGCCAAACTTATGCCACCCATCAACACCCTCTTTCATATCCTTACCTGCCGTAAACTTAGCCTCTCCACACCCCTTATTACTAATAGGTTTACCATTTTTCAACACCTCAAGTTCAAATTTAGGCTGCCATATCTCATTATGGTCTGGGTCTTGTAGCACTACCGCATATTTCAATATCAAAACTGCCGAAGTTGATGCATCTACCGTATATTTATACTCTACTCGCTCTGCCTCTCCTCCCGTATTCCAGTTTCCAAGACGAACCGATGCCACCTCTCCATCTGGCACAGTACGCAAACCACCATCTGTGCGAGGGTCAATCTCATTCAAATCATAATGCACCGTATGACGGCTCTCCATGCTTTGATAACCCAAATCAACCAAACTTGGTGTAAATCCAACACCCTGACCACTACCATCACTATTATTAGGGTTAGGACCAGTAAAACAATTTCTTGTACTAAGACTCAAAAAATCTATACAACGAGCTCCAGGATAATAAATAAATTGCGACAACGACACCCATGTACCACTAATACCCTCGCAATGCGCGCGTACGTAATAAGTACACATACCCTCTTCTACACCTTCAACAACCACAAACGTATCTCTCACGCTCTGATACTCTTTCCATTTGCCTGTACGTGAATTATAACAACGCACGTCATACGATTCCGATTCGCCTCTCCACGAGAATGTCGCGTCAAGGTCATTTACCTCAAGTTTCAAATCGTATGGCTTATGACAATAACCTTCTGGCATAATCAAAATATTATCCACACAAACCGCTGGCGGATAAGCCCCATTCATACCATTACGCCAAGCGAAAACAAGTTTATGCGGTGTTCCATCCGACGTAAGCGAACCAACTATGGTATTCCAGTCCGATTGCGACAACTTTGGCGACTTTCTATCGAACTTCAACGCTTTCGACTCATCAAACCATTTTGGTTTCGACGAGTTGGCTACCGAAACTATAGTCTCTGTTACCGGCACCCAAAAAACATACAATCCATCCTCATCACTAATCGAATCTTGCCAACCACCTGCACGCCAATCAAACGAAAATTCATACTCCCCAGCATGTTCTGGTTGTAACTCCAAAGTACGACAAGCCACTACGGTCAATGCACTTGCCGCATAATTATTCGATGTACTATCTTTCGACACATAAAGACCATAATCCCCACCATTCGCGCCAGGTTTTCCAAAGTACCATTGATTGGCACAATCTTTACCACGAGGCCCTGAATTCCTATCCCACATAGCACGCTCATCTGCATCTTCAAAGTCACACTGATAAGTAAATACACTACTTTGACAGTATGCAACACATGTCACACACAGCAAAACCAATAATAAGATGAATTTTCTCAACATAATTATATATTACGAATTACTAATTACTCTTTACCAATTAGCCTTCACTAATCAATTACTAATTAATCAATCACTCAACCTTTTTCTTCTTAGGCGTTGTCTTCTTCCAAGGAAGAGTAACATCATTCATCAAACAATTACACTCTTTTGGCTTAGGCATCTCAAACATAATAGTCGCCTTCACACCCACAAACCACGAACGAAGCGTACCCGGTTTAGCAAAATTATAAAATATCTTATCTCTATCAGGCAACGACTCATTCTGACTCTTTATCTCATTCAACTTTCCAGACGAAATACCCAACGGAATTGTCGAATAAAACGAGTTCACACTCTTAAAGAAATCAGGCAAATCCTCCGGAGTAAAACCATCCAACGACTCATAGTTAAACAACTGACCAGCCGTATTCTTATTATTATAAGCCGACAACATACCCATCTCACCAATCAAAGAAAACTTAAACTTCATACGTCCACTCTTACCAATCTCTTGTTCAAGCCCTTGCCAACCAATCTCAACCATCGGATTCACTTGTGGCAAATGCACAAAGTTATTATCATGCGATTGCACATTTGTCAAAGGCAACTCCTTATAAATACCCATAATAGGCATCTTATCATCATAATACAAGTTACAGTCAGCAAAACCAAAGTCACCACCAACTTTATTATACAAACTAAAGCCCAATCTCGCACCAGCACCAAAATACAATCCTCCCTCACTCTTATAACCCAACATAATAGGCATCGTCACATAAACATTCATCTGACGTTCCGCCCAGTTAATAACTGTGTACTCAACGTCAGCAGGCTCTGGTTGACGGTCTCCATCCATCACACTCTCAATTCGGTGAATACTATCCGTATGATGCAATCCCCCCGACAACACCTGTCCCTCAAAACCTAAACTAAGCCAAAAACCACGAGCCCCTTGATATTCATACCCAAATCCAAAAGATCCACCCAAAAAAGGTGTAATATTCAACGAGTCAGGATGTAAAACAATCGGACGATTATCATCAAGAAAATTAGGTTCATCCACCAAGATAGACCCATAACCAGGCACCATAGCAAAACCAGATGTACCTCCCGACAACGAAATAGTAATGTAATGTGAATTACGAGAACCCAAATTAGGATCACCCTTTTGTGCTGAAACACACAAAGTTAAAAACAGAAAAGACGCAACGAGCAAATACTTACTCAAAGAGAGAACTTTCATAATAGACTAAGATTTATTTTATTTTTTTATTTATTTTCAGATTTATTAACACAACACAACTGAATACAATGAAACAAAGTACACAATAGCACGCAAAATTACAAAAAAAAATCCAAACAACAAACACTTTTCAACAAAAGTTCAAAAAAAACAAAAGAAAAATCAAAAAACAATACAAAAATCACCAAAACAAACAACAAACACCCCAAATCCTCAACCCTAAATTCACCCTATCTACAACATATTATAAATATACTATAAATATATGATAAACATACTATAAATATACTATAAAAATAATATAAATATATAATAAAGCAATCCTCTATACAATTTACAAACACATATTGCACAATTAAAAAAAAATACGTACCTTTGCAACAGATATTTTAACGTTTTTTAGTATAACAAAAAAAATAATTTTGTACACTACGAAAAAACACTTTTATATTAATTTTCTAAAACTTTTCAATCATGAAAAAACTAACTCTTTCCCTTTTGGCGTTATTGTTCACAATCACGTCAATGGCAGAAGTTACTGCCACATGGAGCATCGAAGAAGGAGCTACAATCGCAGCCTTCACTGATGTTACAGTTACCTTCTCTGGTGTCGACTCTGTAGGTCGTAAATTGGACGGCGTGGAAGTTACAGGCGTTGTATCAAGTACATCTACAGTTAATATCCTTCACGCTCTCAACGAAGACGGAACTACTAAATCAAGTAGTAAAATGGGCAATGCACGTAAAGACTTATCTGTTACTTACACTGCTAACACAACACTAACTGATGGTAAGTATCGTATCGTTCTCCCAGCTGGTGTTATAACATTCAACCCTCGCCGTAAAGATGCAAATGGTAATCAACTTCCTGTTGTTAAAAACGAAAAAGAATTTGTTTTGAACTTCACAATCAATGGCAATGCAGGCGGTGGCGAACAAGAAGAAGAAGTACAAACAGACACTGCTACTGTTACATCTATGGCTGAAGTCCTCACTGCATTAGGCAAAAAATCAAAAGTCGTTGTTCTCTACAAAAACCTCAAACCTATAACAAAAACAGGTGGCATGTTCTACGATGACTACATGCCTGACGGAACTACTAAATTGAACATGGGCGGTTACACTCTCCCTGCCGATTTCGACTGCTATGGTACTTACGTTGCTGAAGACAACAAATTCACAGTTGACTCTATCGTAGGTCTCCACGCTTTCGCTAACCTCTACCTATTGAAAAACTACTACGAAAGCAACAAAACTGACGCAAACATCCTAAATCCACTCAACATCACAAATCCAGTTGTTGTTACTGGCGTTGATGGCAACAACGTATTCGTTCAATACGCTTATGCTCGTATCGACGACAATATGTTCAATGACCACTTGGTAATCAATGGCGAACACTCTCTCAAAGTTGGCGACCAAATTGCCTCTTTCACTGCTCAATACAAAAAATCAACAAGTCTTACTCTCGACGAAGAAAATACTGTCCTCGTGCGTAATGCTTATTTCTCCGTAGCAGCAACTTCTATCGGTGCTACAACAGCTGACAATACAGTAAAATACAAAGCTTTATCAAGCATCCGCAACATCGCAAATCAAGCTGCCTCTGCTGCTCAACTCCCTGCTGGTGGTATCGTTGTTAAAAATAATAACAACTATTTCTACACTATCGGAACTGATTCTTTACAACTCCGTCCTGCTACAGGTGTTGACCTCGAATCTTTCGTCGGCAAAGAAATGAAATTATCTATCAAAGGTATTGTTGACTACTGCAATACTGCTGAACAAGCAAATGCATTCATCGTTAACAGCATCAAAGAAATCAACACTAACTACGAAACAATCTCTCAATGGCTCAACGCTGCTGTTGAAGGCGAAGGCGAAGGTTCTCTCAAAAACCCTGTTGTTGTAACTCACAGCGAATACAAAAACTACAAACAATACATCTTTATCGGCGATGCTACTGGTGGTCTTTGCTTGATTTCAAACGACAAAATTGATTCTATCAAAACTGGTCATGTACTTACTGGCATCGCAGGTAAACTCGATTTCTCTGACACTAAAAAAACTCCTCAATTATCTGTTCCTAGCAACATCCAAGTTGTTGACTCTAACAAAACAATTGAACCTGTAGTAGTTACAATCGCTGAACTCCTCGAAGAAGAAAACAACGCTATCAACAACGGTCGTCCTGCTATCAAATATGCAAACCGTCTCATCAAAATCAAAAATGTTGTTAAAGGCACTAAATGGATTGGTAACAATGCTCGCGTATATCCTTTGATTCAAGGAGAAGACACTCTTGCTTATGCAACTAACACTTTGAGTGCATATAACACTCTATTCTCTACAACTACACCTATGTACCTCACTGGTATCGTTGACTTCCGTTGCATCAATTCAAGTAACCTATATTCAATCTACCCACGTTCTATTGATGACCTCAACGACCAACCAGTCATCAACCCAGCTCCTGGCACATATTACGCTAATGAATTGGAACTCACAATCTCATGCGAAGACCCTTCTATGACTGCTATCCTCTATTCATTTGACCCAGAAATTGACCCTACTATTAACGGCGAACTCTATGAAGGTCCTATCACTATCAACCAAGACACTACAATTTGGTATGCTGTTGAATATGGCGACAGAATAAGCAAACTCTACGAAGCTTCTTACCAATTAAAAACTCCTGAAATCATAGCTACATGGAGCATCGAAAACAATGCTACTATCGAATATTTCACTGACGTAACAGTTACATTTGCTGGTGTTGACTCTGTAGGTCGTAAATTGGATGGTGTAGAAGTTCAAAAAGCAGTTGCTCAAGGTTCATCTACAAACGTATTGTTCTACTCAGTTGCTGCCGATGGCACACGCACTCCTGTTGCTGGCGGTAATGGTCTTATGTATGCTAAAACAAATGGTCTCGCTATCACATATAGCTTAGCAAACAAAGGCTATAACCTCGTTGACGGCAAGTTTATGCCTAAAGGCAACTACTGCATCGTAATCGACGCTGGCGACGTATTGTTCACTCCAAACAGAACATCTCCACTTCCAAAAGTTCTCAACGACAAAGAATACGTTTTGTATTTCACTATCGAAAACGACTACGTAGAAAAAGTTGACCCAGTACAAATTGATGCTGCATTCACTGCAAACCCTGCTGACAACAGCACTCTAAAATCAATCAGCGAAGTTGTTATTACTTTCACTGAAAAAACTTCAGTAACTATCGGCGAACTCGGTGCTACTCCACGTGCAGACGTATGGCCATTCTTGAACCAAGTTATGACAGGTAACGAAGACGACGAATTTGGTGGATCACTTGGTGGCATGTCTCAAGCAATAGCTCCAATGTACTGCGAAGTTGTTGAAAACACACCAAATGCTATTCGTTTCTACGTTGCATCTGACTTAATTGGTGCTACTTCAATTAACGCTGTTGGTACTTACACTCTTACAATCCCTGCAGGTGTTGTAGTATTTAGCGAAACTGAAATCAACAAACCTATCACATTGAACTACACAATCAAAGGTGACGGCGTTAATGTTGATATCGTAACTACAGAAAATATCTACACTTACAATGGTACAATCATGGCTGATAGCGATATCCAAATCTTCACTATCACAGGTCAAAACGTTACTAACATGAATGGTAACCTCCAAAATGGTGTTTATGTAGTTAAAACTGCTAACGCAACTACCAAAGTAGTTATCAAATAATTGATTATTAACACATAATCATATCACAAAAAAAGCTGTGCAAATTATTTTGCACAGCTTTTCTTTTTATACTTTCTCACTATTATATACCCCTCAATCTCTTCGTTTTAATCTAAACATCAACGCTAAACAAACTGCTATCGAAGCAACCGACAAATACCAAGTATCTCCTATTCCCATCAAATCAAAATCAATTGAAGTATATCCATTATAACTCAAAAATGCAGTCACTACAGCCGCTGCATTATTCACAAAATGAGCAATTATAGGCATCCATAACGACCCTGTATAATAATACAAATAACCCAATGCCGCACCTATCAACATACGAGGAATAAAGCCATAAAACTGAAAATGTATTGCCGAAAATACAAAAGCCGACACCCATATCGCTGTATGATAATTAACCGACTTACCTAATACTCTTTGCAACCATCCCCTAAACATCATCTCCTCGCATATAGCTGGCAACAATGCCATTACAAACAAATTAACAAACATCATCCCTACCAATGATGTGTTCAAAAATCGCTCTGTCAACATCATTGCCGACTCCTCCATCTGACGCATCATCTCCTCCATAGATGCCAAAAACGACGGCAATTCTATCCCCTTATTCCACTCTGCCAGCATCGAAATCATAGGCAATGCCGACACTGCAAAAAGGAATGATATCATACACTGTTGCACAGACAACCCCCTATTAATCAACATTTGTCTCAACGGATTTACATACCCTTCAGTAAACCACACTCCTAACAAAGTCGTAACCCCAAACAACACAATAGTTTGCAACCCTTGCATAAATAGTAGCCCTTCTAGAGAATTAGTCCACTCTGGGGCTAATGCAATTAGTGCTCCCATCAAAGCCATAACTCCAATGAAAGCACCAAATATAATTAATAATGCTATTAATAATTTTTTCATAACACTCCCTATTCCTCAACAACCTCATCTGGAAGACGTGCAATAATTGTCTCATTTCCACGAGTAGCTTCACCTATTTCAACAAATATTTCACTACCTTCAGGCAAGAACAAATCCACACGCGAACCAAATTTAATAAAACCAAGATGCTCATTTATATTACATTTATGGTTAGGCGCAGAATATGTAACAATACGACGAGCCAAAGCGCCTGCAATCTGACGCATCAATATTTTATGACCATTTTCATTCTCAATCACCACTGTCGAACGCTCATTTTCGTGCGATGATTTAGGCAAAAAGGCTGCCACATGACGACCATTATAATGACGCACATAGCGCACTATTCCCGATATTGGATACCAATTGGCATGCACCGAAAATACATTCATAAATATCGACACCTGAATCATCTTCTTACCTTCAAAATACTCCCACTCCTCTGTTGGTTCTGTAACAACAATATGACCATCTGCAGGTGCAATCACAAGATTTTCATCATCAATCTCTACCTCTCGTGTTGGATTACGAAAGAAATAAAGAAAGAAAGAAAATGTCAATATCGAAATCACCATACAAATTACACTTAAAATACGGTTTGGCGACTCAATAAACACAATAACATTAGTTACAACCAATAAAGTAAGTAACGAAAAAAGAATTGCATAACCCTCTTTATGCACTTTTAATCTTCTTTTCATAATATATCAGTTAAATAGTTAATATCAAGACAATAGATTTTGCTGTTTATATCAATAAATAAAGATAACTTGCCACAACTGGTGCCGCAAATATAAGGCTATCAAAACGATCAAGCCAACCTCCATGACCTGGTATTGCTGCTCCTGAATCTTTAACCCCCAATGTACGTTTCAATAACGATTCCACCAAATCTCCCAATGTACCAAAAACTACTACTATTTGTGCAAACACAAGCCATTGCCACAATTCCAACGAAGATCCATCATTACCTACAAGAAAATTAGATAATGGCTGATCCAATATCGACATCAAATATGCTGCCCCTAATGCAAAAATATTACCGCCAATAAACCCTTCCCACGACTTTTTAGGAGACACTCGCTCAAACAAACGATGACGACCAAAAAGCGAACCTGTCAAATAAGCAAATGAATCATTAACCCAAATAAACACAAATAGCGACAACACCAAAATCGGAGTAAACTGACCACGGAAGAAAGCAATCATATTAACCAATGCAAATGGCAACGCAACATATATCTGACTATAAGCAATCTGCATCCACGACTCCACCGGATTTGTCTTCGTATTCCATAGCTGACCCACCATAGCCACCAACAAACTCATACCATAAACAACCCACACAATAACTATCATACGTTCCGAAAACATCATTGCATGCTCAGCAAATATAGCCAAAAATAGCAATGCCGACACTCCACCTAGGAAAGTTGACTTTCCCGTTAACAACTTCAGCAACTCCTGTGTTGTCAACAAGCTAACAAGCATAAACAATATGCCAAAACTAAAAGGACTCAAAAGTGTAGCACTTATAATGACTACCACAAGCACCGCACCTGTCAATGTTCTTACGACCAAATTCTTAAAATCCATGATTGATATAGTATTTAGTGTATAGTGTTTAATGTCTGGTGTTCAGTAAATTCCTCACTCCTCATTCCTCATTATTAAGTATCTCCTCTGCACGAGATGCCCACTGACGCTTACCAAACACTTTCTCCAAATCTTCTGCAAACAATACCTCTTTGTCTATCAATATCTGAGCCACCTCATTGTGACCCTCTTTGTATTGAAGAAGTATCTGTTTTGCGCGCTCATATTGTTCATCAATAATTCTTTGCACTTCACGGTCAATCAACTGAGCTGTAGCCTCCGAATATGGCTTACTAAATCCAAATTCGCTTTGACCTGTCGAATCGTAGTACGAGATATTTTTCAACTTATCACTCATGCCGAAATATGTAACCATAGCGTAAGCACGACGTGTTGCTTGTTCAAGATCCGACAAAGCACCTGTATCTAATATACCAAAGAATATCTCCTCTGCTGCACGACCGCCCAACAACGCACATATTTTATCCAATATATGTTGCTCCGATGTCAACTGACGCTCTTCTGGCAAATACCATGCTGCGCCTAATGCTTGTCCACGTGGCACAATAGTCACCTTCACCAACGGATCAGCATATTGCAAGTGCCAACTAATTGTAGCATGACCAGCTTCGTGATATGCTATATTTTTCTTCTCTTCAGCCGTAATAATTTTCGATTTTTTCTCCAATCCACCAACAATTCTATCCACTGCATCCAAGAAATCTTGACGTCCAACAGCCGTACGCTCTTTACGAGCAGCTATCAATGCCGCCTCGTTACATACGTTAGCAATATCCGCACCCGAGAAACCTGGTGTTTGACGAGCCAAGAACTCTACATCCACGGTTTCATCAAGTTTCAATGGTTTCAAATGTACATTAAATATCGCTTTACGCTCATGCACATCTGGCAATTCCACTTGAATTTGACGATCAAAACGGCCCGCACGCAACAACGCCTTATCCAATATTTCAGCTCGGTTAGTTGCTGCCAAAATAATTACACCCGAATTTGACCCAAAACCATCCATCTCTGTAAGCAATTGATTCAATGTATTCTCACGTTCATCGTTGCCATTATGATTAACATTTTTACCACGAGCACGTCCAATTGCATCGATTTCATCGATAAATACGATACATGGTGCTTTCTCTTTTGCTTGTTTAAACAAATCACGCACACGCGAAGCACCAACACCAACAAACATCTCCACAAAGTCCGAACCTGACATAGAAAAAAACGGCACATCTGCTTCACCTGCCACTGCTTTTGCCAACAATGTCTTACCTGTTCCCGGAGGGCCTACAAGCAATGCTCCCTTAGGAATTTTACCACCAAGCACAGTATATTTTTTAGGGTTTTTCAAGAAATGTACTATCTCTTCAACCTCTTGTTTTGCACCTTCCAATCCTGCTACATCTGCAAATGTCACTTTATGTTGAGGATTGTTCTTATCAAACATCTGCGCTTTCGATTTCCCTACGTTAAACACCCCACCAGGGCCACCACCTCCCATCATCTTGCGGTTCATAAACACGAAAAATCCGATAAGCAACAACAATGGCAACACCGAAAATACTATCACATCAAAATAGTCCTTACCTTCAGTATAACGCACCTCGCCGTTAAACACTTTATCGGCTTTCAACTCATTGAGCAATTTCGAAAACTCCTCAATCGATGGCACAATAGTCTGCACTCTAACCACATCATCACCCTCTGCAGCAATGCCCGTTATGTCTTTAGCACAATTAGGATTGATTTCTGCTACAGCTTTTTGTTTCGTAATTTCAATAGTCAATTTACTCACACATCCATTGCGCAATCCATCCTCCAAACGCGAATAAGCCACATCGCGCGATGCTCCCTTCGGATTCCACACCGACAATACAATGAAGAATATACCTATTGCCAAGTATATCCAATAAAAATTAAATTTTGGTTTATACCCACCATTTTGCGGTTTTTTCCCTTGGTCTGTGGGTTTATTCTTATTCTCTTCCATCATACAATACTCCCTACTGATAATAAGATTTTGAATTTCAAATAAATATTTACTCTTTTACTAATTAATCAAGATCTGGAATCATTGTGATATTTGCATCTGCCCAAAGATGCTCAATATCATAAAACTCACGAAATTCTGGTTGGAACACATGCACAATCACATGACCATAGTCCATAGCAATCCATTGACAATTTTCATAACCATCTGACGAAAAAGGTTTTTCACCTGCATGCTCACGTACAAAATCTTTTGTAGTTGTTGCAATTGTCATAACATGTGTACTCGAATCACCCTCACATATTACAAAGTATTGACATGGAGCCTCCAATTTGCTCATATCCACAATAGCAATTTTCTTTGCTTTTTTCTCTTGCATACCCTCAACAATAGTTGAGATAAGTTGTTTCATTTCTGCCATTTATATAATTTATTTATGTTTAATTATTAATCTATAGGTTATCAATGATTAGTTATTAATGATTAACGCCGAATGGAAAACCGAGCATTGCCTTAAAAAGCGTTAAGAAAAATTGATATAAATCCGTAAACGGAGATTTTTGGCGAGGTTATACGTACTAAAATCGAAGCACGAAATCTACAAGCAAATACAAAAATTTTGAAAAAGCAGGTAGACTGCCCGAGTTTAAATCGTAGTAGGATTTATCTCAATTTTTCAGCTTTTTAAGCATAGCTCTAGCCTTTTGGTTACTTTTGGGCAATGGCAAAAGTAACATAAAAAAATACTACATATCTCACCGCCTTCCCCAATGCCATTGACACAAACACCACCCACCATCTACATCTCAACAATCCTGCCGCCACAGCAATAAAATCCCCCACACCAGGCAAGAACGAAAAAAATGCGAATCCATCGCCATATTTATGTATTTTTGCTTTCCAATTTTCAGCCTTTTCTTGTGGTATTTTCAGCCATTTCTCTATCCACTCTATCTTACCCAAATAGCCCAAACCATAACAAGTCATTCCCCCAAGCGTATTACCCACCGTTGCCCAAACCACCAACCATATCGGATCATATCCTGCCAACAACAATCCCGTAAACACCACCTCACTACTAAAAGGCAATATCGTAGCCGCCAAAAACGCCGCTATCCCAATCCCCAAATATCCCAATGACACCAAATCCATAAATCAATGCACAATTCACAATGCACAATGCATAATTATATTCTACTCCAACCCAAATCACCCGCTAAATTCCTCACTCCTTACTCCCTGTTCCCTGCTCCTTTCTCCATGAAAAAACCGCATTCACCGCAATACCAGTATAAACCACATAAAGCCCTGCAGTCCAATACATCCCCACCATCAAGAATAGTCCTATATAAACCACATCCACTATCACCCAAATCACCCAATTATCTATCTTCTTACGTGTCAACAATATCTGTGCCACCACACTCGATGTTGTCAATATGGCATCAATCATCGGATACTGAGGCTCCTGAATATTCTCTGGCAACAACTGTGCTCCACACTTCACCCCCATTCCCCACAGCACTCCAGTCACCACAACAATCAACAACACCCAAACCCTCTCCATCCAACTCAACCAACTCACATTCAACTCTCTCTTCTCATTTCGAGGCTTTCTCCACGAATATAGTCCATAAAGATTTATCACAAAATATATCCCCTGCAATATCATCCCAGAGTACAACCCCTCTCTGCCAAACAATATGCCATACAGCACACAATTCACCAACCCAATAGCAAAATTCACAACCTCACCCTTAGATGCCAGCCATATCGCCACCACCCCAAACACCACTGCTATAACCTCTAACCAATTCATCAGCCTACGCTTCCTTCCAACGATATTTGCAACAATTTCTGTGCTTCCACCGCAAATTCCATAGGCAATTTATTGATTACCTCTTTAGCATAACCACCGATAATCAAGCCCACTGCATCTTCTGTCGAAATACCACGTTGCGAACAGTAGAACAATTGGTCTTCAGATATTTTCGATGTAGTAGCCTCATGTTCAATAATAGCAGTCGGATTCTTCACATCTACGTAAGGGAATGTATGTGCTCCACATTGGTCACCCAACAACAACGAGTCGCATTGCGAGTAATTCCTTGCACCTGTGGCATTTGCATTCACTTTCACCAATCCACGATACGAATTCTGACTCTTACCTGCCGAAATACCTTTACTTACGATGCGCGAACGTGTATTTTTACCCAAATGTATCATCTTCGTACCAGTATCGGCTTGTTGATAATTGTTTGTCAACGCCACCGAATAGAACTCGCCCACCGAATTATCACCTTTCAATATACATGAAGGATATTTCCACGTAATAGCCGAGCCCGTCTCCACCTGTGTCCACGACACTTTCGAGTTATTGCCCTTGCATATCGCTCTCTTTGTCACAAAGTTATAAATACCGCCCTTACCATCTTTGTCGCCTGGATACCAGTTTTGCACAGTCGAATATTTCACCTCGGCATTATTCATCACCACAATCTCTACTATCGCAGCATGCAACTGATTCTCATCACGTTGAGGAGCAGTACAACCCTCCAAATACGACACATACGCATCATCATCCGCCACTATCAACGTACGCTCAAACTGACCCGTACCCGCTGCATTTATACGAAAATATGTCGACAACTCCATCGGACAACGCACGCCCTTCGGAATATAAACGAACGAGCCATCCGAGAATACTGCACAGTTCAACGCCGCATAAAAGTTGTCTGTATATGGCACCACCGAACCCAAATACTCACGCACCAAATCTGGATATTCTTTCACCGCCTCCGAAATCGAGCAGAAAATAATACCTTTCTCTGCCAATTTCTCACGGAACGTAGTCTTCACCGACACCGAGTCCATCACCGCATCCACCGCAATGCCGCTCAACACCTTCTGTTCCTCCAACGGAATACCCAATTTGTTGAATGTATCAAGAATCTCTGGATCAACCTCATCCAACGATTTTGGCGCATTCTTTCTCGGAGCCGCATAATACGATATTGCCTGAAAATCTATCTCAGGTATATTCAACAACGCCCAATCTGGCATCGGCATCGTAAGCCAATGACGATAAGCCTTCAATCTAAACTCCAATAACCACTCTGGTTCTTCTTTTTTTGCTGAAATCAAGCGGATTACATCCTCCGACAATCCTTTTTGAATTGTCTCTGTATGAACATCGGTCGTAAAGCCATATTCATACTCTTTTTGAGCCACTTGACTAATAAATTCGTTTGAATTATTCTCTGACATATATCTTGTTATATAAATTTCCTATTAGACAATATTTAGCCTACAAAGATACAAATTTTATTCCACATACACAACCCCCTTTACATTATCGTATAAAATAGCAACCTTTAATATATTATAAATATATGATAAATATACTATAAATATAGGATAAATATACAATAAACATACTATAAAGCACACTACAAATTAAGCCCGAACTAAAAACTAAACAACAAAAAAGAGGCATATCCCATCTAAGATATGCCTCTAAAAATATTTCTCCAACAACTATCTCCGCCCCAAAACCACACGCCCTCCTATCTCTTTCGATAGTGCCTTTTTCTGTTCAATTATAACTTGCTTTTGCCGCATAAAATTCATGATTTCATCGAAGTTTTTCGACTCTTGAGCTTGCTTAATTTTTTGGTCTATTTCCCTCTCTCGATATAATATAATCGCGGCCTTATACTCATGTATCACCGTGTTTATCTCTCGCGCCAAAATCTCTTTTTTCTGCAATTCAAGTTTCGCTTGATGATCTTGCATAGCCTTCAAATTCGTCGGGTCACCACTATATTCATCTTGCTTTGTATGCATTTTCGAGAGTGTATATTTATCCGTCAACAATTCTGCCGCTTTTGCCGAAATTTCAGGGTCTATATGATTAGTAAAATACTTCGCTGCATTCAAATTATCTTCAGCTTTCACCTCTCGCACACAATCCAACATCCGTTGATGCAAAGGATTATGAAACACACATCCTCCTTCCTCTTCTAAATCAAGCAACGACGCTACAATAAACCCACTAACAGTCTGATACTCGCCATCTTCTGCCACAAACAATAACTCACCTCCATACCTCACTACATAATGCAATATATTCATCTCCTCTTTATCAAAAGTTGAGAGTTGAGAGTTGAGAGTTGAGAGTTGAGAACACCCTCCCCCTTCAGGTTCTCCCCCTAAAGCAGGGGGTGAATAAGAGAGAACACCCTCTTGCCTATATGCTGGATTTGTATCATGCTTCTCCTCTGTAGCATAACTCTGCGGAGTATAATCGCCATTTGATTTCCGCACCAACTCTTTTTCTCTTCTTGCTCGCAAAATCTTTTGTATTTCGGCAAGCACAACCTTCTCGTCTATCTCCAACTGAGTAGCACACTCTTTTGCATAGACCGAGCGCACAATATTATCAGGTATCAACGAAATCGAATGTACTACATCTTGTATCAATCCCGCCTTCTTTATAGGATCATTCCCTATCTCATCCAACAACAATTGTATCTTAAATCGAATGAAATCCACCTGATTTTTATCGATGAAATCGATGAAATCCGATGCATTATTGTTTTGTGCATACGAGTCTGGGTCCTCTCCATCTGGCAACAATACCACCTTCACATTCATACCCTCTTCGAGCAACAAATCTATACCACGAATCGACGCCTTTATACCTGCCGCATCACCATCATACAACACCGTAATATTCGGTGTAAATCTATGAATCAATCGAATTTGTCCTGGCGTAAGCGATGTACCTGACGATGCCACCACATTCGTAATTCCCGCCTGATGCATACTAATTACATCAGTATATCCCTCCACCAAAAAACATCTATCTTGCTTCACTATCGACTGTTTAGCAAAATAAATGCCGTATAATTCGTTACTTTTATGATAAATCTCACTCTCTGGCGAATTGACATATTTAGCGGTTTTATCGTCTTTTTTCAACACTCGACCGCCAAATGCCACCACCTTGCCCGACAACGTATGCACTGGGAATATCACCCTACCTCTAAATCTATCATACCAAGTACCATTATCACGACGACTACCCAACCCACATTTCTCGATAAAATCGGCTTTATAGCCACTATTCAACGCTGCCATTGTCATGGCATCCGACTTATCAAGACAATATCCTAATCCAAATTTTGCAATGGTTTCATCAGTAAATCCACGCCCCCTAAAATACGACAACCCTATTGCTCTACCATCAGCCGTATTATTCATCTGTTGCGTAAAATACGACTGCGCCCAAGTATTCACCGCAAACATCGCCTCTCTATCCGACTGCGATTGTTGCTCCTCTGGGGTCAACTCCTTTTCAACAACTTCAATATGATATTTTTTAGCCAAATATTTCAACGCACTTACATAGTCCAACTGCTCATGCTCCATAATAAAATGCACGGGTCCACCACCTTTACCGCATCCAAAACACTTAAAAATACCCTTCGCAGGAGAAACTGTAAACGACCCTGTCTTCTCATCATGGAACGGACACAAACC
Organism: Candidatus Aphodosoma sp.; assembly: GCA_045658305.1. Classification (GTDB taxonomy): domain Bacteria; phylum Bacteroidota; class Bacteroidia; order Bacteroidales; family Paludibacteraceae; genus Aphodosoma. Next base: position 38,893 of record JAZOUT010000112.1, read on the forward strand.
AATATAATTCACCCCACGCTTACGCAACGTCACAAAATCGCTCACTACATCAACGATTTGTGCCGCATCTAATATCTTATCGATAGTCTGTTTATCAATCATTTTTATTCTCCTTTTTCAAGACCACAAAATTACAAATAAATATTGATAAATCCAAAACTTTTTACTATCTTTGCATTTTAAAAAATAAATTAATTGACTATTGACAATATTCCAAAACCTTGGCATCCCGATATTGTCCCCCTGTCTTAGGGGGACGAGCGAAGCGGAGGGGGTACAGACCGTTGACAACAAACTATGAAACAAGAAATACGCAAAGCCATCCGAGCCGAAAAGAGACGCATAGGCAAAGAAGAATTACTACAAATGTCATTGCCTGCAACAGAACAAATCGAGGCTAACGACCAATATCGTAATGCCAATATCGTAATGCTCTACCACCCTCTTTGGGATGAAGTAGATGTGCGCCCACTTTTCGAACGTGCACTTGCCAATGGCAAACGCGTAATACTCCCTACCGTAAAAGGCGATGATATAATACCTGTCGAAATAACTACTGAAACAGAATGGGTTGTCGGCGATTTCGATATTCTTGAGCCAGTCGCAGAACCATACAATGGAACAATTGATTTAGTCGTAGTGCCAGGTGTAGCCTTCGACAACAACAAAAATCGCTTAGGCAGAGGCAAAGGTTATTACGACCGTTTCCTCGTGAAACATCCCAACGCCTACAGACTTGGTGTCTGTTTCAAATTCCAAATAGTCGCAGAAGTTCCAACCGAACCTTTCGACTTCCCTATGGACGAAGTCATCACAATATAAAAGCATATTTTTCGTTATATAATCATCATGACGAAACGATTATTGTACATATTCACCATCCTATTAGTTGCAACAACAATCAATGCACAAGCTGGCTCAGGAATTTTCCAATTCTTGAGTCTACCAACTGGCGCACGCCAAGCAGCATTTGGTGGCACCAATATCACACTATACGATGATGACCTCAACTTTGCATTTGCCAATCCAGCACTGCTTTCCGAAAAAACCCACAACTACCTCGGTCTCAACTACACCAACCTATTCAACGACGTGAATATTGGTTCTGCCATATATGGTCGCAACTTCAGCGACAAAGACTTCATGGCATTCGGCATCCATTATGTCGACTATGGCACTTTCATCGAAACCAACGAATTCAACCAAGAACTTGGCACTTTTACAGCCAAAGATATGGCGATTACTGCCATGTATTGCCGCTGGTTATCCCCTCGATGGACTATGGGTATCACGATGAAACCAATATTTTCGTTCTACGAACGCTATTTCTCATCTGGTCTCGGCTTCGACTTAGGCTTCTCATATCATAATGAGCAAGCTCTCTTTTCGGCTGGTCTTGTACTCCGCAATGTCGGTTTCCAATTCAATGGTTATAATAGCATCGACCCAAGCAAAAAACAAGAGCTATTGCCTATTGACTTACAAATTGCCGTATCGCAAAAACTACCTAAAGCCCCATTACGCTTTCATCTCACCCTCCACAACATGCAGACATGGGATTTAAGTTATGGGTTAGGCAATGGAGTTCCTGACAAAATGAATGGAAAAACCAAAGCTGCAATTGCTGCCGATATGTTCTTCCGACACACAATATGGGCAGTAGAAATACTTCCACACAAAAACTTCTATATCATAGCGTCATACAACCACCGCCGCCAAAAAGAGATGGCAATAAAAGACAAACGCTCAATCGCTGGTTTTGCGCTCGGTGCAGGTTTCAAAGCCTATAAATTCAATGTAGGATTCTCAATCGTGCCTTATCAAACCGGCAGTCTTGGATATAACATAACATTCTCAACTAACTTAACCGATTTTGGAGTAAAATAAAAACACCCACTAAAACAAAGACAGAATAACATAAAAACATAATTTAATAAAAATATTTTTTATTTATGTTATTTCTGTTCTTATGTCTTCTTACATTATGAAAAAAATAGTAGTAGCAATCGACGGCTTTTCTTCTTGTGGTAAAAGCACCATGGCAAAAGCACTTGCAAAATATGCAGGCTATACATACGTTGACACTGGCGCAATGTATCGCGCAGTAGCTCTTTACGCAATCGACCACAACCTCATAGATGCCGAAAATATCGATGAAATCGGCTTAAATAAAGCATTAAGCGACATAAAAATATCTTTTATCACAGTTGGCGGCGTGCAACATACTGTGCTGAATGGCGTAGATGTAGAGTCGCGCATCCGCACACTCGAAGTTGCCAACGGCGCAAGCCGAGTATCTGCTATCGGTTTTGTGCGCCGTGCATTAGTAGCCCTCCAACAAGAGATGGGCAAAGAGGGAGGTGTAGTAATGGATGGTCGCGACATTGCCACTGTGGTATTCCCTAATGCCGAGCTCAAAGTATTCGTAACAGCAACAGCCGAAGTACGCGCACAACGCCGCTACGACGAACTCAAAGCCAAAGGCGAAGAACAACCATACGCCGATGTATTGGCAAATGTACAAGAACGCGACTATCGTGATACTCACCGTGCCGAATCACCACTCCGCCAAGCCGATGATGCTCGCCTCCTCGACAACTCAAATATGACCCGCGAAGAACAATTCGAAATCCTCAAATCTTGGTTCGAATACACAATCGCATAAAAACTACTACATAAAAATATCACCATAAAATGTCTATATTTTTAGGAATATATCTATTTATTTAGTAAAATAACCAAAAAACTGTCTACTTATTTTAGGAAAAGACACTTCTTCGGAGTCTATTATTCATTGAAAAAATAGAGCTATTTGCGAACTTGCAAAGTTGCGAAATTCACAAAATTCACTAATATCCAGACACTTTAATGAACTTTGCAAGTTCAATATTTTTCAAAAAACAAGAATGAACACACAACGAGAGTGTGTATAAGTTTTGACGGTTTTCTTCGGTGCAGTTTGCTTGCACCTTGCTTGAGAATCGGGTCTAAAAACACACATTCTAAATGTGTATTGATGATTAAATTCGAAAGTTTAAAAATTTGAAAATTCAAATTCTGAATAATTCTCATGTAATACAATCCTCCATTACGCTATTTCCATTCTACTAATCAACCTCTTATAAAATTATACTACCAAAATTATTCTGTTAACATAATTTTATTTACATAATTAATGTGAGTTCGATATAATTTTTATCCCACACGGGACTCACGGATTACACGGATGCCATGCAATATTTTTATATCGAACTGACGTTAAAATAAAAAAAGACGCAAAAATTTGCGTCTTTTTTATTTTATATATTTAAAGCCTATAAACTATTTATGGCACAGGGTCATAGCCACTACCGCCCCAGGGATGACAACGAGAGATACGTTTGATGGCAAGCCATAAGCCTTTGAGTGGACCGTGCTTTTTGATTGCCTCGATTGCATATTGCGAACAAGTGGGCGTAAACCTACATGTTGGCGGAAACAGAGGCGATATGCAGGCTCGATAGAAATATATCGGTATCAACAATATATACTCTAATAAACGTCTCATATATTATCCATTGACTGTTGACTATTGACCAACTGATTAATAATTTTCGCCATTCGGTTTTTCAAGTAATCGAATTGGGGTATTTGGTTATGCACAGCGGTGAAGGCTACGTCCATAACTAAACCTTTTGCTGCTAACGCTTCGTTGAGCTCGTGCTGTTGTAGGCGGTAGGATTCGCGAATTAGACGTTTGAAGCGGTTGCGGTCAACGGCATGTTTGAATTGCTTTTTAGGCACAGATGTTAATACTCGTACTGCAGGACGATTGTCAGCATCTTCACGTGGCATTACACGATAAACCACACGTAAAGGGAATACCAAGAAAGCATTGCCCTCTCGGAATAGTTGCGATATTGTGGTTTCACCACAAAGATGCTGTGATTTATTGAATGTCAGTTTTGAATTTTCCATAAATAAAAAAGACAGAAGAACATAAGAACAAAAATATATGTTAGTTGTGTTATTATGTTATTCTGCCTTTCTTTTATCTTAGAAACAAATTTTTATCGACGTTTGTGATTTTCTTTAATGAAGTCATCGACCGCCACAGTCATAGATGTGTATTTAGGTGATGGAACTTCGATATCGACACGAAGGTTAGCCTCTTTGGCTGCTTGTGCTGTAGTTGCGCCAAGACAACCTATTACGATTTCACCTTGATCGAATTCTGGGAAATTCTTTTTCAAAGCAGCAATACCTTGAGGGGAGAAGAACAACAACATGTCGTAGTTAAACTCTTCTTCGGGAGTGAAATCATTGCTCACTGTACGATACATAAGACCAATACTATGATTAACCTTATGTTGTTCGAGCATTGCAATCATCTCTTCATTATTATTATCTGGCAATACTACCAAAAATTTTTCTTCAGCATGCTTGTCAATAAGCGCAAACATATCAGCTAAACGACCCGATTCTGGATAGAACACTTTACGTTTACGATAGTTGATGTACTTTTGCAAATAGTTTGCCACAGATGGCGAAATACAGAAATAACGCCAATCGTCATTAATCTTTACACGTGTCTCTTCAGCCAAACGGAAAAAGTGTTTTATACCCACGATAGAGGTAAAAATTATTGCAGAATGATCAGCAATATTCACTTTTTGAGCACGAAATTCCCTCGAACAGATAGGGTCAACCTTAATAAATGGACGAAAATTTACTTTTACGTTGTATTTTTCCTCCAAATCCATGTATGGAGATTTGCCAGTTTCTGGTTTCGGTTGCGAAACGAGTATCTTCTTGACCTTCAATTTGATAAGTTTTTGAAATTAAACAATAATCACCACATTTGAGCTATTTTCACAGCCACAAAAAGGGGCAAAATTTCCGAGGTGCAAAGATACAAAAAAATATATAATAATGAGCTAATTCCTGTATAAAAAATTTGTAATAGTTTTATAAATAGTGTTATAAGCACGATAAAACCTATGCATAACAACAAAATTGACCACACTAAATTTGGTATTCCGGGCATATATATAATACCAAATGATATTGGCAATAATGTCAAACCCAATAGAGCAATTATCACAAAATAGTCGATAGAAAATGACATAGCTTGCTCTCTCACGCCAAATACATAACCGATAAATCGCATTAAAAGCCACTTCAAACCTAAATAAATCGCAATGGCAAAGTATAAAATTATAAATTGAGAATTGAGAATTGAGAATTGAGTATAAAATAATGATACTATAGCAAGTCCAAAGCCCGATACAACAACAAACCACAAAAATATGTTTGCCCATGCCGAAGTAGATTCTGTATCATAATTCATCACACGTCCCTGTTTATTTATCAAATTGTGGACATAAAGAGCATATTGCTTACGATGAGCCGATACCGACAGTGCAAGCGCAATCAATACAATCAACACCAAACATCCAAACCATGATGATGACGCCAAAGAATCAATCCTTTGGATAGGGAGTAAGGAGTAAAGAGTAAAGAGTAAGAACATATTTTAGAATTGAGAATTATTAATTATGAATTGTGCATTAAATAACTATCCACGGAACATGAAATATACTGCTCCAAGGAGGCAGAGTCCTGCCCATACGAAGTCCCATTTGAATGGTTGTCCCATATAGACCATTGCAAAAGGGATAAAGACACTAAGTGTAACTACCTCTTGAATGATTTTGAGTTGTGGCAATGAATAGACTGTGATGCCGATACGATTGGCTGGCACCATAATCAAATATTCGCACAATGCGATACCCCAACTCACAAAAGCGGCAATATACCAAGCTTTAGAACTCATATTTTTCAAATGACCATACCACGCAAAGGTCATAAAACAGTTGCTCAACACGAGCATTAACACCGTAATCACGTACGGAGAGAAGATTTTTGCTATCATAATAAAAAGTCAAATAATCAATAGTCTTTAGTTAATAGTTTATATAAATCGAATAGTGCTTGATTTGCTGTGCGCTCTTGATGCTGTTCGCGAGTAGTGCGAAATATATATTTTTCACAAACTACTTCATCTCGAGAAGCAACAGCGACATAGACCAATCCAAGAGGTTTTTCTTCTGTTCCTCCTGTTGGTCCTGCTATGCCTGTGGTTGCAATGGCATAATCTACTCCCATTTGGGTCAAACATCCTTGAGCCATTTCTATTGCTGTTTGTTCCGACACGGCTCCATATTGTTCTAATGTTTCGTGTTTAACGCCCAAGAGTTGTTCTTTAATTTCGTTAGAATATGCAACTATACCTCCTTTGAAATATGCAGATGAACCAGGTGTTTCGGTAATGCGACGAGCAATGAGCCCACCAGTGCAACTTTCTGCTGTTGCAAGTAAGGAGCACCTACGGTTCACTATCTTGCCAATAACGGCAGAGATAGTCTCATCGTCATAGCCATAGATATTCTCACCTATAATCTTTTCTAACTGCTTGATTTGCTCTGCTACCTCGTGCTCTAACACAGCATTATCGCTACCATAAGCAGAAAGGCGTAAACGTACTTTGCCTGCTTCGGGGAGATAGGCTAACTTGATGTGAGCAGGGAGTGCATCTTCCCAATCCGCTATTTTATCGGCTAAAAACGACTCGCCTATTCCGAATGTCAAGACTGTTTTATGAACTATGGCCTCTGCACCTAATCGTTCTTCCAGCAATGGCAATATGCTATTCTGCATCAACCACTTCATTTCGAATGGCACGCCTGGCATGCTAACTACAATTTTAGGGAATTGAGAATTGAAAATTGAGAATTGAGAACTATTTTGCCCCTGCGAGTCGTCGGATACGGCATGCTGTGTTTCAAACCACATACATGGTGCAGTACCTACCTCGTTTAATATCACCTTGCATTTGCTTGGCACGAGAGCTTGTGCTTGATTTATTTCGGTGAAAGGGAGTCCACGACGCTCGAAAAATCGTTGTACTTGGTCGTAGGTTGGCTGATGACGCACGAGGGTGTCGCCAAAATATTCACACAAGACGGTTTTCGTGATATCGTCTTTCGTTGGGCCTAATCCGCCTGTAATAAGGACTATATCTGCCTCAGCAAGCGAGCGGTCGAGCTGTGTGCGTATATCGTCAGCTCCATCAGAGATAACACTGATATTCGTAACCTTGATATTACGTTTATTCAACTCTTCAGCCATCCAACTTGCGTTGGTATTGACTACTTGTCCGATGAGTAATTCATCGCCTATATTTATAATGTGTGTTGTCATACGCGGAATATCTGTTTTACACCTTTTATTGTTTTTAGTTTTTTGAATAATGCTTCAAGTTGCGATGCTTGATGTACCACTAACGTAATAGTTCCTTCGAACAATCCTGCGTTGGAATCTACTGATATAGAGCGCATATTTACGCCTGTTTCTTTACTAATAACGGATGTGATGTTGGTAACGATGCCTATATCGTCGCGCCCGATGATGCGTATCGTAGTGGTATATTCGCCCCCTGTCGAGCTACCTGCCCAACGTGCATTCACAATACGATAGCCGAAACGAGATATGAGTTGTGGCGCATTCGGACAATCTTTTTTGTGGATTTTAATGCCTCCATTCACTGATACAAATCCGAAAATATCGTCGCCATATATTGGATTACAACAACGAGCAAGGGTATAATCCACATTCTTCAAGTTGCGGTCAATCACAAGGGCATCATCTTTGGCAGTGATGCGTTGCAATTCGGTCTCTTGTTCGAATCCTTCAGCCGAACGAGGCGTAGTAGGTTGCTCTTGTGTGTCGAATCCATCTATTAGCCAATCACGCAACTGCAATAGGTTCACCTTCTCTTGATTGATTGCGACATAGAAGTCTGACAATGTCTTATACCCTAACTTCCTATATGCACGTCCTATCAACGAATCGTCGAACTCCAATTTCCAATTTTTCAAACGACGCAACAACGTTTCACGACCATTCTCTGCCTCTTTATGTTCTGCCTCTTTCAATGCTTGCTTAATTCGCGAACGAGCCTTCGATGTCTTGGCCCAATTTAACCAATCGGCATGAGGTGTCTGCATTGGCGAAGTGTGCACCTCCACTTGATCGCCATTTTGCAATTCGTATTTAAAACTTACGTGCTTACCATTCACAATAGCCCCCATACATTGCGAACCTATCTTGGTATGAATGCCAAAGGCAAAATCCAACACCGTAGCTCCACGATGCAACTGATACAAATCGCCTTTAGGTGTAAAGACGAATACGTCATCGTCGTAAAGTTGCATTTTAAATTCATTCATTACGTCAAGCCCATCATCTTCATTACTACCCTGTTCGAGCAAATCACGAAGATTTTTAAGCCATTCATCCATCTGCGCTGAGTCGCTCTTACCACCCTTATATTTCCAGTGCGCAGCCACACCCTTCTCTGCCACCTCATCCATACGCTCGGTGCGAATCTGCACCTCCACCCACTTGCCTTCGGGCCCCATCACCGTAACGTGCAACGACTCATAGCCATTGCTTTTTGGCACTGATATCCAGTCGCGAAGTCGCTTAGTGTTGGCGGTGTACATATCAGTTACGACCGAAAATGCCTGCCAACATGCTGCTTTTTCTCGCTCTATAGGACAATCTATTATAATGCGAATAGCAAACAAGTCATACACCTTTTCGAATGGCACCTGCTGTTTGCGTATCTTATTCCATATCGAATGAATACTTTTAGTTCTACCCTTAATCGAGAATTTCAACCCCTCTGCCTCCAATCGTGCCTTCACTGGTTCGATAAATTTCTTAATATAGGCATCGCGACTACGTTTGGTTTCATTGAGTTTTGTTGCAATCTCTTTATATACCTCACGAGATGTATATTTGAGCGACAAATCCTCCAACTCAGTCTTAATGCCATACAAACCCATACGGTGAGCCAATGGAGCGTAGAGGTACGACACTTCACGAGCAATCTCTTGTTGCTCATCCTCATCATACACTTGAAGATGTCGCATCGTATCCAATCGCTCAACAATCATAATCATAATAACACGCACATCTTGCGCCAACGAAATCAACAACTTGCGAAAATTTTCGTTCTCTACCGCAACCCCACGATTATACAAATCATATACCTTCATCAGACCTTCGACCAACATAGCAGTCGATTCGCCATACCTCTCTTCAACGTATGAAATCGGTGTACCTGTCTTATAAATCAGCGTATATAACAATATCGCCTCAATCGAATGATATCCAAGCGATATTTCACGATGCGCAATCATAGCCGTACGCATCGACTTAGCCAACGCATTCAACGATACATCATGTTCCGTAGTAAACCTACGAATATCCTCTTTCAATCGCACTAAATATTTAGCATCTATCTTTCGTCCCTCGACACTCATAAAATCACGATAGACGCGCAAAAAATCTTTTTTATCTAATTTATATTGCATACTCAATCCTAAATTCCTTTAATAACACGAACATTCTCACCATCAATAATTCTCAAAACATATAAGCCATTTGGAGTATCAAATGTCAAGCTATTGCCAACACACTCCTTTCGCCATAACAATCGTCCTACCCCATCATAACAATAAACAATAGTCCCAACCGAAACACCCAACAACTCACTATCATTTAATCTACTAATCAATCCAAAAACATATTCTTCATTATCAACAGAAACCTCTTGCTCTTCTTCAAATGAAAAACTAATCACCCCATCAACTTCTTCAATATCAGCAATCAAATACTTTGCATATAGAACATAACTCGTAATCTTAGACGTACCGGGGAACAAATCCCCCGCCTTACCATAACTACCATTCGGAGCCTTACCATCCGCCTCAATTATATCATATCCTTGCGAATTTTTATCATTATTAGGCACATTATTATACCACTTATCTTCATCATAAATAGTCTTACTAATCATCATCCCATGTCCAGGCAAATACGCATCCCATCCTGTTTTTTGCCTATTCTCCAACAAAAAATAGGTATTAGGATTAGGTTTCCCCCCATCCAAATTATGCTCTCCTATCTCCGTAATAATATATGCCTTATTACTTTTTTGTAACTCGTCCAACACATAATCACCCGAATCCTTCAATATTTCTGGCGTCAACCATCCAAGATAAAAACGCTCGTGGGCCGAATAAGTTGGAGGTGTATTCCCATCATTCAAATATGCTCCTGCATCCATAATATCCCAATCACCAAGAGTTTTATGACTCGAACCATAGTCCGTTACATAAAAATCAGGCAAACCTAACACATGACTAAACTCATGACAAAAAGTACCAATACCACACATAGTAGAACCAACCGAACCTTGCAACTCTGACGTACAAGCATAACTCTTTATCCTCTTACCACTATAACTCAACTGACCCATAACATACTCATCATACACCTCCCACGCATGAGGCCAAACCGCATCTTCTGGTGCCCCCTCATTCTCTCCATATCCAGCATAATAAATAAATACATTATCAATATTCCCATCATTATCAGTATCATAATCCGCAAAATCCACTCCAGCCAAAGAATCTGCCGCCAATTTAGCCACCGCATCCACAACCATTTGGTCAGGATGCATATCCAAACCCTCCCGGTCATTTTGACCATAATAACTCATCTCCCTATCAAGCTTATATGGCCCAAAAACATCAAACTGAGGCACATACCGCCCATTCGACGCATCTTTAAAATAATTCATAGCCGATCCCGTCGCTCCATTATAATCATACCCATCCTTATTCAACAAATCATCAAAATTCTGACGCACTTTCGTAAAACTATTATCCGAAAACTCTACCAAAATAGCCAAACCCCTCTCCGCTTGATGCGGAGCACGTCCCAACATATAAGGACGCTCGGCTCGAGTGTCCGACATCCTCCGCTTAGCTATTACACGCTCTCGCCTCTCTGCTATCTGTTGTCTGTAATCTGTAATCTGTAATCCGCAATCTGTAATCTGTTCATAATAATGATAAAACTCATCACCTCTCAACACCATCTGCACCACACTTCCATCCGCCAAAACACTATCCTTAACTATCGGCTTCGCAGGCACTGCCCCTATCACAACACACAACCCACAAAATACCACAAAAACAAAAAATCTTCTCATATAAAATTCACAATTCTAAAAAATCAAATAAACACTCGAACTAAAAAAACAAAGCACACCCCACTCCCTGTCCCTTATTCCTTGTTCCCTATTCCTTGTTCCCTAATAACAAATCTCTTATAATACGAAATCAACAACGTAGTCACAGGCAACGCAATAATCATACCCACAATACCGAGTAACGACCCCCAAATCGATAACGACAACAATATCACCGCAGGATTCAATCCCATAGCCTTACCCATAATCTTCGGCACAAGAAACAAATCTTGTATCCCTTGAACCACCAAAAACACAATAAAACACCCCAACAACATCCACCAAAAACTCTCACCCACCTCTGCCCCTTTCACCAAACACAACAACACAACAGGCACAACACCCACCGTCTGCAAATAAGGCACCAAATTCAACACCCCAATAAACAACCCCACCGTAATAGCCATCGGCAACCCAACTATCTTAAAACCAATCGCAAACAACACACCAACAATAAACGCCACCAAACTCTGCCCACGAAAATAACGGTTCATACCACTCTCCAAATCCTCAAACACACCCTCAACCAACTCCCTATATTTAGGCGGAATCATCTCCCTCGCACCACGATTAATCTTCTCAAAATCAATCAAAATAAACACCACATACAAGAAAACTACAAACACCACAAACACACTCGCAATCGCCTCCCAAGTACCCGACACCAAACCCTTCACACTCGGCAACAAACTCTCCAACGCCCCCTTCACAGTCTCAGGATTCAACCATTTCTCAACATCCACACTCTCCATCACCCCCGACAACCAAGCCACAGCTTCAGAACCAAACTTAAAATTGTGAATCGCAAATTGAGCATTATGCATTGACATAATTTCAGCAGATATCGCTGGCACCACAGCCACCCCCAATCCTGTAATCACAATCGCAATAAACAACAGCGAAACTGCAATCGACACACCACGATTCCCCACCTTCATCTTATATTGCACAAACTTCACCAACGGATGAATCAAATAAGCCAACAACCACCCAATCAAAAATGGCAACAACACACCGCTCAACCTATTCACAAGCAGAGCCAAACCAACAATCACAGCCATCGCTATGACCAACCTAACAACTCTATCAAAAGTATACCTCATAACACAAAAAAATAAAAATAAACCACCAAAAAAATACACACTCTCATTGTGTACTCAATCTTAAATTTCCCAAAATTTAAATATAGGATACAGCATACTGCAAGCAACCCTCACCTTACCCTCGCAAACACACACTCACAGTGTGTATTCACCTCTCCCGACACCACACCCAATATAACATGCAAAGATACTCAAAAAATACAATCTACACAATACAAAACAAAATTAAAACACAAAAAACATCAATTTTGCATCATCTTTGCACATTTATCAATGTAACAACTAAAAAAACAAAAAATATGCAAACAAACCATCACAAATTCGATCATCGAATCAAAAACTCACCCCCTCGTCGCAAATTGACCGACGACACTCTAATCTCCATTGTGTTCATTATCATCGCAACACTACTCATCGTGCTTTGCGCCAAACTACTCATGCCTACTCAACCACCTACAAAAATACAGACAACAACAAACAACAACACTGAAACATACAGCGAATACACCACCACAATCAAAGCCAACCAACAAGTCGAAATCCACACACAAATAGACGGCTTCCTCGAGAAAATACACTTTTTTCCCGGCAGTTACGTCAACAAAAACGACATACTCTTCACCATCGACTCCAAAGCCTACAACGCCCGAGTCCAAAAAGCAAAAGCACAACTCAACAGAAGCAAAGCTCTCGCACTAAAAGCCGAACACGACTTAGCCCGCATCAAACTACTACACCGCCAAAAAGCCGCCAGCCGATTAGAATTAGACAACGCAATCGCATCCCACGAAAGCGCAAAAGCCGAAGTAATAATCAGCGAAGCCGACCTTTCTCAAGCCCTAACTGCACTCAACCACACAATCATACGAGCACCAATATCTGGCTTTATCAGCGAAAGCACCGCCACAATAGGAACTCTAATCAACCCAACAAACAAATTACCATTAGCCACCATCACCAATATCGACACCATCCAAATCAGCCTCAACGTAACCGAATTAGACTACCTCCGCAGCATAGAACCCGGAACAATATCAACCCGCGAAATATCAATCACACTTGCCGACAGCAGCACTCTCTCAACCATCGGCACAACCATTTTCTCAACTCCACAACTCAACTCCAACCCAGGTTCTTTCCTAATTCTCATCCAAATCCCAAACCCAAATCACACACTCCTACCAGGTCAATCCGTCAAAATCAAACTTCCATTCAAAGCACACCTCAATCCATGAAAACACAAATAATTCTCACACTCCTCATCGTATGCAGCAGTTGCTCAATACAACAACAATGTATTGCGCCCAAAATCACTCTACCCAACCAAATAGTAAACGAACTAAAAGCCGACTCTACCTGCATCGCCGACACTCATTGGTCTGAAATATTCACCGACCCATTACTCCAAAATCTAATAAATAAAACCCTTGACTACAATAAAGACTTATTAACCGCAACTGCTCGAGTACAAGAATTAGAAAAACTACACCGAATAACCAAAGCAGACTATTTCCCTGCAATTGGAGCTAAAGGCTACATCGAACACGAAACCCACAATATTACCACCAACAACGAAACTCTTGATTTAGAAGTAGCAGCCAAACTCACACTATCTTGGGAAGTCGATCTATTCGGTCGTATTCGATGGAGCAAAAAAGAAGCTCTTGCCAACTATCTCAAAACAGCCGAAGGTCAAAAAGCCCTGCAAATGACCCTAATCGCCGAAATTGCATCTTCTTACTATCAACTAATGACACTCGACAACAAATTAGAAATACTAACCCGAACACTCAACACCCGCAAAGAAGACCTCAACAAAGCTCGCTTAAGATTTGAAAGTGGCATGACCTCCGAAATCCCCTATCAACAAGCTCAAGTAGAATACGCCTCAACCGCAGCTATAATACCTGACATACAACGCCAAATAAAAATAAAAGAAAATGAAATTTCTCTTCTTACAGGCGAAATGCCAGCAAACATACAACGCTCTAAAATCCAACGACACGAAATCTCAATGAATATCACAGACATAGGTATTCCTTCCGACCTAATAAAACGTCGTCCCGACATAACCTCGGCAGAAGAATCCCTAAAATCCAAAATGGCTAAAGTTGGATATGCTTGGGCAGAAAGATTTCCTCGCTTTGTAATAAATTTAGAAGGCGGATTAGAACACACTGACTTCAAAGGCTTTTTCACCTCACCACTCACGTATGCCATAAGCGAACTCACCACTCCTCTATTCTCCTTCGGCAAACGCAAAGCTAAATACGATGCCGCCATCAAGGCATATGATGCCGAACGCTACCAATATGAGAAAAAAGTATTACAAGCTTTCAAAGAGGTAAACGATGCCATAGCCTCCTACACATCAGCAAACCAACAAGTAGAGTTAATGGAAAACCTCCGAAACTCAGCAAAAAAATATCTCGATTTAGCACAAGTGCAACATATCAACGGACAAATCAACTACATCTCAGTACTCGATGCACAACGAAGTTATCTCAATGCAAAAATCAACCTATCAAACGCCATTCTCAACGAAAACATAGCCCTCATCAACCTCTACAAATCACTCGGAGGTGGCTGGCAAAACAAAAAATAAAAAACTCTACGAAACATATACGAAACATATACGAATGATATACGAAACATAATCATATCCACAAAATATCTTGAATTACTAAAAAAACATAATATTTTATCGTTTTTCGATAAAATATTTGGTAATTCAAGATTTTTTGTGTTACTTTGCATCGTAAAAGTCCGATAAGTCTAAATCATCCGACAAATCTGATAAATTAAACCAAAATAATCAACAACTAAATAAAATATTATGAAAAAAGTATTATCACTCTTTGCAGCCCTCCTATTTGCTGCAGCAGGTTTGATGGCACAACAGCCACAACCTCTCCCTATCGACACAAACGTACGTATCGGTGTGCTCGACAATGGTTTGACTTATTACATCCGTCACAACGAACAACCAAAAGAGCGTTGCGAATTCCACATCGCACAAGCCGTAGGTGCAATCCTCGAAGAAGACCACCAAAACGGTCTTGCCCACTTCCTCGAACACATGGCTTTCAACGGAACAAAAAACTTCCCTGACAAACTTCTCATCAACTATTTCGAATCTGTAGGAGTAGGCTTCGGTAGCAACATCAATGCCTATACTTCACTCGACGAAACAGTTTATCGTCTCTCTAACGTGCCTACACGTCCTGAAATCCTTGACAGCGCACTCCTCGTACTCCACGACTGGTCATGCGCCATCTCCCTTCAAGAAAAAGAAATCGACAACGAACGTGGCGTAATCCGCGAAGAATGGCGTCAAGGCAACACAGCTCAACGCCGTATGTGGCGCGAAGGCAACAAAGTGAAATATGCAGGCTCTCAATATGCCAAACGAGACGTAATTGGCGATACTGCCGTTATCAACAACTTCACATACCAAGCTCTCCGCGACTACTACGAACTTTGGTACGGTCCAGACCTTCAATGCGTTGTAGTTGTAGGCGATATCGATGTTGACAAAATGGAGAAAAAAATCATCGACCTCTTCTCTCCAATCCCTGCACGTTCTAACCGTGGCGAACGTCCTCGCTATTCACTTCCTACAAATGCTGCTCCTATCGTAGCTATCTACACTGACAAAGAGGCTCAATTCACACAACTTGCTATAGAATTCCTCCACCCAACAATGCCTTTCGAATTAAGAGCTACAGACCAAGGCTACCTTATATCTGTAATCAACTCTCTTATTCGTCAAATGATTTCATATCGTATCGATGAAATCACAATGGACCCTAATGCTAACTTCATCCAAGCAATGGGTGGCTATGGCAACCAACTCGGCGAAACTGATGCTTTCGAATTCATCACAATCCCTAAAGATGGTAAAGAAAAAGCTTCTATGGCTGATATGTTCACTCAAGTTGAAAAAATCAAACGCTACGGCTTTACTGCTTCTGAATTCGAACGTGCTAAAACTGACTATCTCGCTAACGTAGAACGTGCTTACAACGAACGTTCAACTCGTAAAAGCCAAAGCTATGCTCAAGAATGCTATCGTCATTACCTCGATGGCGAACCAATCCCTGGTATCGAATTTGAATACGAATATGCTAAAGCTGTTCTTCCTCAACTTCCTGTTGCTATCATCAACCAATTAGTTCAACAATACATCACTGACAATAATATCATTATCAGCTATATTGGTAAAGAAAATAGCGACATCGTAAGCGTACCTACAAAAGAAGAAGCTCTCGAAATCTTCAATGCTGTAAAAGCATCTGAAATCGAAGCTCCAGTAGAAGAAAACTTCGACCGCCCATTGGTTGAAACTGCTCCTACAGCTGGTTCTATCGTAAAAGAAAAATACAACAAAGCTCTCGGTACTACAGAATGGACTCTTTCTAACGGCATCAAAGTAGTTATCAAACCTACTGAATACAAAAAAGACCAAATCACAATGTCTATGCAATCAGAAGGTGGACTCAGCAAAGTTTCTATCGAAGACCTCCCTTCTGCTTCAATGGCTACATCTATCATTGCTTACAATGGTATCGGTGAATTCTCTTACCTCGAACTCCAAAAGGCTCTTACTGGTAAAAACTTCTCTGTTCAACCTAGCATCGATGACTATCGTGAAGCTATCTCTGCATCTACTACAGTGAAAGATTTTGAATCTATGATGCAATGTGTATATCTCTATCTCACATCGCCTCGCCAAGACGATCAAGCATACCAATCTCTCATCTCTATGCTCGAAACTCAATTGGCTGCTCGCGACAAAAATCCTAAATCTGCATTCCAAGATAGCATTGCACAAACTATCGCTTCACACCACGCTCGCGAACTTATCGTCAACCTCGACTTCCTCAAAAAAGTTGACCAACAACGCGCTATTGCTATCTACAAAGAACGTTTTGCTAACCCTGCCGACTTCCTCGTTACATTCATCGGTAACATCAACCCTAACGACGAAGCTACTCGCCAACTCATCTGCACATGGCTCGGTGGTCTCAAAACTGACAAATCTCGTGAAAAATATACTGACCACGGTGTTCGCTATCCAAAAGGCAAAGTAAACAACTACTTCACTAAAGAGATGGAAACAAAAACTGCCTCTAACCGCATTGTTTACTCTGGCAAAATGAAAGCTACTCTTGCTAATCGTCTCAATATGGCTATCATTGGCGACATCCTTGGCACTCGCTATCTCGAAAGCATCCGTGAAAAAGAAGGTGGCTCATACGGCGTAGGTTGTGCAGGCTATGTAATGGAAGACCCAACTGAACAAGCAGTTCTTCTTATGCAATTCGACACAGACCCAGAAAAACAACAAAAACTCATCTCTATCATCCACAAAGAAGTGATGGAAATTATTGAAAATGGTCCACGTGCCGACGACCTCCAAAAAGCTAAAGAAAGCCGTCTCACTTCTCTTGCCGAAGATATGGAAACTAACAGCTGGTGGGGCACAATCCTTAACCGCTACTACCAAGATGGAATTAACTATGCAAAAGACTATAAGAAAACTCTCGAAAAAGTCAATGCAAAATCAATCCAAAAAACTCTCAAAGCCCTCGTAAAACAAGGCAACGTAGTAGAAGTTGTAATGCTTCCACAAGAATAATGACAACAGTCAACAGACAAAAATAGCCCGAATTTTTCAATTCGGGCTGTTTTATTTTTTATGTACCTTGCCTTAAAAATGCATCACCACCCAAACGGATGCTTTGCCAATGGCAATGCTGCCAATGGGTGATAATCTCCTTTAAGACCTATCGGTTCGGCATTACGGATGTCATATACGGTGTTAATTGCCATGCGCGCATCCTCGATACCAAATCCACCTCCACGGAGTATATCACGATAACTCTCAGTGTGCAATTCGGTGAACCCTTCGCTAAACTCAAACTCCTCACCGTCGATATTTATTGTGCGGAACGTACGCTTCTCTCCTTGCACTGCATTCTCTGGCAAATTGTCGGCATTGATGCTGAGGAAATAACGTACTCGTGCCTTCTCCAACTCAAGGTATCCAGCCACACGATCATGCGACGACACATGCACCACGTTGCGTGTCACCTTACCAAACACCCATTGCAACATATCATAGAAATGCACACCTATATTAGTTGCCACACCTCCACTCTTATGCACATCTCCTTTCCAACTGGTATAATACCAATTACCACGCGAAGTAATATAGGTCAAATCTACGTCATAAATCTTATCCTTCGGACCTGCCTCAATCTTCGCTTTCAAATCGCGAATCGACTGATGCAAACGCAACTGCAAAATAGTATACACCCTCTTACCTGTCTCACGCTCCACCTCTTGCAATGCATCTACATTCCATGGGTTCAACACCAATGGTTTTTCGCAAATCACATCCGCTCCAAGGCGCAACCCATAACGCATGTGAGCATCATGCAAATAGTTAGGCGTGCATATACTCACATAGTCAATCGCATTGCCTGTACGATGCAATTTAGTGCAATGGCGGTCAAACAACTCCTGCTCAGTAAAGAATGCCGCATCAGGGAAATATGAATCCATAATTCCCACACTATCAAACTTATCGTACGCAGCAACCAACTGATTGCCCGTATCTTTAATAGCTCTCAAATGTCGTGGCGCAATATACCCCGCCACCCCAATCAATGCAAAATTTTTCATAATAATATTATAATGTCTACGGTCAACAGTCGACCATTCGGATTTAATTTTTATTTTTGTTTCTCACAGAACTCACGGAATTACGCTTCGCGTAACTAAATAGTCACTAAAGGGGGACACTCTTTAGTTGCGTAATGTAATCCGACCATAGGGAGGTTACCTGCAAAGGAACTAAAGTCCAATAATGGCATCGGAGATGCCACACAAAGTAGTAACCGCGGGTAATCCGACCGTCGGGAGGTTACCTGCGGATAACGCATCATACCAACCTCCCGACCCCAAAGGGTAGGGTGCTCAAAATATAGGTCAAAAAAAAGAGCCAGTAGATAATGCTTTAATTCGTTTGCAAACTAGATTTTGAGGTAAATTATTTTTTGACCATTCATTTAATTGTTTCTTTTTTATATTTTCGA
>JAZOUT010000113.1:0-2362 GCA_045658305.1 Candidatus Aphodosoma sp.
CGAATCTCACGGCAAAGACTCTCTCGGCCACTGGCGTCGCGACCCTCTCATTGCCGAAGCTATGGTAGATGAAAGCGTATATATCGAAGGCATCATCGACACAGGCAAAATCCTCACCTTCACCACTAAAGAGGCAATCCAACACCACTATTGCGAAGCCGAAGTCGACAACCTCGACCAACTACTCGAAGCTGAAGGCTACACACCAGAGCAATGCACAATAACAGAATATAAACCAAGCCTTTACGACAAACTCAAAGGCACACTCATGGGCACGGCCTTACGCTCTATCCTCATTATGCTCATCATCGGAGGCATCTACTACGAACTCCAACAACCAGGCATTGGTTTCCCGCTCGCAGTGGCAATCACGGCTGCAGTGCTTTATTTCGCACCGCTCTATCTCGACGGACTTGCTGCCTATTGGGAAATGGCTGTATTCATCATCGGTATAGCACTGATATTATTAGAATTATTTGTCATACCAGGCTTTGGCATAGCAGGCATTGGCGGTATCCTCTGCATATTGTTCGGACTCGTTACCGCTATGCTCAACAACGACTTTTTCGACTTCTCGCCTATCGTCATCCCCGACCTCAACCAAGCCCTACTCACCGTCTTTCTAGGACTCATCTTTGGCACCGCCCTAATCATCTATCTAGTATCTAAAATAGGCACCAAAGGCATCTTCGGTCGTTTGGCATTAGCCAAAGAGCAAACCACCGATGAAGGATATGTCGGCGTACCAACCGAGCAAATCAGCATCGTAGGCTCCGAAGGCATCACCACCACCGACCTCCGCCCTGCTGGCAAAGTCGTCATCGACAATCGCCACTACGATGCAGTATCTCAATATGGCGACTTCATCGAAAAAGGCACCCCCGTCATCGTCACCAAATACGAAGCCACCCAACTCTACGTCCGCAAAAAATAATCCCACATACCCCAACGCCCCACCTACTTTCCTCATAAAGTTGGTGGGGATTTTTTATATCGCCATCCCCCCATTCCTCATTCCAAATACCCACTCACAGTGTGTACTACCCAACAGCAACCTGCAAGCAACCTGCAAGCAAGCAAACCGTCAAAAAGTGAGCGCAAAAATACACATTTATAATGTGTATTTTGCCGAGCAAAAGGAGGTTCACGACCGAAGGAAGTAAACCGTCAAAAACAGCACACAACGAGAGTATGTATTCCGCATTAGTAATTACTAATTACTAATTCAAAAACCTAGATAGCGCAGCGTCTATACCCCCTAAAACCTCTATAAAAAAATCCCTCCCAACCAACGTAACATTCCGCTCAACCAAATTACCGAAAACGCAAATACGTCCCCTCAAAAAAATAGCGACCGCTGACCATTGACCGTAGAATAATTCTTAATCCCCCGCTCCAAAATTACCCCGAAAATCAAAGCATAAAAAAAACTTTAATTTTCGGCTAATTATTTTAATGAAAATATTTGCCCATAATAAATAAATTCTGTATCTTTGCAACGTGTTTTGTTTAGGGGTATAATGAACTACTGTTTACCCCACATAAATTATTAAAATTTTAATTAACTTTATTTTATAAACTTTATTCTAAAACATTATGAAACCAACTCACATTGAACACCTTGGTATCGCAGTTAACAAACTCGATGAGGTAATTCCTTATTACGAACAACTCCTCGGTACAAAATGCTACAGCATCGAAGAAGTAGTAGATCAAAAAGTACGCACAGCATTCTTCAAATGCGGTCAAACTAAAATCGAACTTCTCGAACCAACTTCAGAAGAAAGTACTATCGCTAAATGGTTAGAAAAAAATCCTAAAGGCGGTGTTCACCACGTAGCATTCTGCGTAGAAGGCTTGCAAGTAGTTCTTGACGAATGCGCTGCTGCAGGTATTCAACTTATCGACAAAGCTCCTCGTAAAGGTGCTGAAGGCTTGAATATCGCATTCCTTCACCCAAAATCAACTCACGGCGTTCTCACTGAGTTGTGCGAAGACCCAAACAAATAATTAACGAGTTGAAAGTTAAAAGCTGAAAGTTGAAACTAAAAAACTTTCAAACTTCAAATTTCAAATTAAAAGACTTTCAAATTTCAAATTTCAAATTTCAAATTCTTATATAATGGAAAATAAAGAAAAAGTAAAACAGTTGATGGACATGCGCGCTCAAGCTCGTCTTGGCGGCGGTCAAAAACGTATTGACTCTCAACACAGCAAAGGCAAATATACTGCTCGTGAACGTATCGAAATGCTTCTCGACGAAGGTTCTTTCGAAGAACTTGATATGTTCCTCACTCACCGTTGCGTTAACTTCGGCCTCGAAAAAGAAAAATATCTCGGCGACGGCGTTGTTATCGGTCAC
>JAZOUT010000114.1:0-26920 GCA_045658305.1 Candidatus Aphodosoma sp.
AATTAAACTTAATACTAATCTCTAATACTTATTTATTATGATTAAAACAATCACATTTAACGAATTGCGTCGTATCAAAGATTCATTGCCAGATGGCTCAATGCAACGTATTGCCGACGAATTAGGTCTTTCTGCAGAAACAGTACGTAATTATTTTGGTGGTCACAACTATCAAGACGGTTCTGGTTGTGGCGTTCATATCGAACCAGGTCCTGATGGTGGTATGGTACAATTGGATGATACAACTATTCTTGAAATGGCTCAAAAAATCTTAGAAGAAACACACTAAGAGACGCATAACAATAAAATAAACGAGGATTACTAATGTTACTATTTGTAATCCTCGTTTATTTTTATGTCAATTCTCAACTTTCAATTCTATTACGCTTATCTCCGCTGGCATACCCAATCTAAATGGAATACCCACATAACCCAATCCTCTTGATATGAACAAGTATTGATTTCCCTCTTGATATAATCCATCCCATTCGTCGAAAATCCATTGTGATGGAGACCATTTGAATTTGCCAAGATTAAGGCCTATTTGAGCCGAATGAGTATGTCCTGAAAGGGTTAAATCAATATATTTATATTCCTGTTTAACCACCTCTTCGCGCCAATGACTTGGGTCGTGCGATAATAAAATATTGAATTGCGCAGGCTCAAATCCTTTTGTTGCTTTGGCTAAATCACCATAACGTGGGAAAGGTGGTTTACCCCAGTTTTCAACACCAATAACGCTAATAGTTGAGAGTTGAGAGTTTAGAGTTGAGTGAGTGGTGTTATCTATACTCTGTCCCTTGTTATTAGTTATCTGAACTGCACTATCATTCAAAAGTACAAACCCAACACGTCCATACGCCTCGTATGCAGACATAAGATTAGCCTCTTTTGCCTCCTTCGATTTCCACTTCTTATAATCACCATAATCATGATTGCCCATCACGGCATATCGTCCTAAAGGAGCATTTACTGAAGCAAATAACCCATCTAATCCCTCAACTTCTTTAGCTGATATATTTATCATATCGCCAGTGCAAACCAGCATATCTGGCTTTATTTCATTCAATTTTGTTACTATTTTTTTGAGATAATTATCTCGAGGCGTAAGATTACCCAAGTGCAAATCCGTAATATGAGCAATGCGCATTCCCTCAAACTCTTTAGGCAGATTTTTTGAATAAATCGTCACCTCTCGTACCCTCAAATTATGACGATTAACCATACCCATAATTATACCGACTGTCACTATTATTGCCGATACCAAACCCACATAGTGCAACCATTTATAACTACGCTTTGTAAATACATGAATTATGTCATTTATTGCGTAAAATATGGCATATACATTTTGAGGTAACATCGTTAGTAGCATTGTCCATATTATCCATGTTATAATTTTGATATTATATCCTAAGCGAGTAGCAAATGTAAGTAGCATAAACGCCAAAAACGACAATGTTGGCAAAGCAAACATCGCTATAACACTACTTGTTATTTCATTTTTTCGTTTTAAAATATGTCTCAAGTAAACGAAACTTGGCAAAAATGCCATTATTGCAAATATAATTAAAATAGGAACAATACGCATAATAAGCTGATAATTGATAATTTATAATTGAAAATAGATAATACGTTTTAATTTTGTTATAAAACCCACGCATAAAACGCAAATATACACAAAATATTTCAATTAGATGTGTTAAAAAACACTAAAAATCATTTTATTATCCAAACGAAATAATAACCCAATCCTCTCCTATACTAAAACATATGATAAATATACAATAAATATACCATAAATATACTATAAATATATAATAAATATACTATAAAGCAACTTTCAAACATCCTTACCCCATACTCCCTATTACTTTTACCTTACCAAAAAATAAGTAACAATATGCAGACACCTATGTAGAATTAACTTTCTCATTGTAATATAAAAAAACTGAACCAAAATTTTCATTTCAGTTCAGTCCCTTTTATCAATAGCAATATTTTATTCTCTTATAAATTTTGTTGTTTTATCGCCACTCCTTATAATATAAATCCCAGGAGCTAAGTTAAGAGTCGAAAGTTGAGAACCCGAAGTTGAGAGTTGTAGTTGCCCTTGCATGTTATAGATGCTGATTTCTTCACCTTCTTCGATGCCTTCAATATGAAGAATATCGCGACAAGGGTTAGGATATACATTCAATTGAGTATTAGGAGTTAAGAACGATTCTATGCCTGTTTCTTCTTTTATAGGGCGGATAGTGATTTGGTCGAGTCCAAAATAGAACGTTGTATTCGACCCCCAATCGCCCACATCGGTTGTCTCCATTGTGAAATATATACTTTTCACAGTCCCAAGTTCCGACAAATCCATCCATGCCCAATCTCTATTCACAAACCATTTAGTCGAATCCTCATCGCGGTAGTCAGCCATATAATAAACCACTGTGCCACAATCTTCTCCATCGGCATTGATGCCATGTGCCGTAAGTGTACAGTAATCGCCACGAGTAAATTTGCGAGCATACATAAATCCGTCAACAATACATTTTGTAGTGTATGGCGAGTTGCAAACATAACATCCAACTGCCTCAATTTCATTGGTATGAGTAAATCCTATTTCGCAAATATGACCTTCAATCGAACTTTCAGTGTATTCAGCATAATAGCCAAGAATATAAGGTGAGCCTTCCCCTGTAACACCACCGCCTGCCATCACGCCCCATTGATGGTCAGGGTAGAATGCCTCGTGTGATAGTAGGGTGTCTTGACTGCGTGAAATTGTAAATCCTTCCCACGATGTGCCGTCCCAACTATTGCCTGAGCGGAGGTGAGAGAACGAGAATGTGCCATTGCCAAACCATTGATATTCTGCACTATCGTTGAGCGTTTTATCCCACACGTCTGATTCGTTGAATTGAATGTTGTGGTCAGTAATCATGCCGTTTAGGTCGAATACAATTTCATCACTCATTTCGATTGTTTCATCGTGAAGTGCACGAATAGCCGATATTTCAGTGCTCGCTTCGCCTATTTGTCCATGGTCGGCAGCAATTGTACCTGTATGTATTCTAATAAAGTCAATTGCTTTAATATCAACCTTATTACCTTCTTCATCAACTGCCCAGTCTACATCAAAACTACAACCTACTTCGTTTGAATTAGGTTGATTATCAGCATAACCCCATTCGAATGGTGCTAACTTGAAGTATGAGCCATCGCCTTTTTCGTCTATTGCATTATCAGGTAAAAGTGTGCCTCTAAATGCTAGACTATCAGCATCAATCCATGTAGGGTAGTAAGGTTGTTTGTGAGTTGTATTTTTTGTAAGCCAACCACTATTGCCTTGATTGTCAGACCAACGAATATATTCTTTGATAGCCTCTTCCGAAATATCGTTTTTTGCTGTTGGGCGATAGTATGTTATTTCGTAGTTCTTTGTTGAGCGAGCATATTCGCTACCTGCTATTTCGTACCAGCGGTCATCGGCAATGCCGTTTTGATTAGCATCACGACTTACCATCACAACTCCCGGTTCGGCACTTGTCTCAAAGGCATTGCCGAGTATTATGAAGTCATTGCCTTCGGCGTTAGCAAGTGGCGTATCGAATTTAACTGTCATATAGCCTCCAAAAGCCCCAAGGCTAATCATAGAGCCACGTTCGAGGTTTTGTTGTGCCTTTTGAAGAATGTCATTTTCAGATTCAATAATAGGCAATGTGTTAACAAATTGTCCTGGGGCAGGATTGTATTCAATTACTGTTACTTTGTTTTCTGCAAAACAAAGTGTACTGAATAATGTGCATAATAATGCTGTAATCGAGTGTTTCATAGTTTTATTTGTTTATTTAATTATTATCGAATTTGGATTTAGACCTATTTCATTTAAGCGGAATTTCAACTCTCCATTGCGGTTGAAGCAAAGCACATCGCCCCATAGCACATAATTATATGCCTCCATAACGTATAAGTCGCCATTTTCGGGATTTATAGTCATACCAAATGGAGTTTCAAGCTCAGTTCCGTCTGTGATAAAGTTGTCATTCACTACTTGGTCGGCAAGGCAGTCGAATACCTTAATCCATTGCTCGCCACTTTTATAGTTATAGCTATACATATATGCTAAGTCGTTATGTATCACCATTTGCAGAGGATGTAAATCTTTGAATGTTTCCACTATGGTATCTATTTCCGAATCTATCTTATGTAGCATATAGTCCTCTTCATCGTAGTCGCCTCGGGTGATTACATACACATCTCCTTCGCTATCGGCTATTATTGAGCCAGGATTTAGTCCTACTTCTATGCGGCGTATCTCTTTGAAACTCTCTAAATCAACAACGCTTACTGAATTGTCGTAAAACGGATTATCCAATCCTCCTGAGTTGCTGACATACAATTTGTTATTACATACAACCAAGTTGTCTGGATTGTTGCCACAGCGAGCCCAACCATCTATTTCTAATGTCGTAGTGTCAATGCGAGCTACCCAACCATCAAAACAAGTTAAATAAGCTTTGTCTTGACTGAATGTTATGTATCGAGGTTGTCGCGCAACGCCTTCTTCGTTGAATAGAGGTATTTGTTTAATTGATTTGTAGCTATTTGCATCCAATATCTCCAATTGACTTGATATATTTACAGGTATATATATTTTTGAGCCATATTGTTTCATATCATTGCCTGTATCGCCAATCCCACGTCCATTAATTGTTGTAAAGTAATCGTAATCAATCTCTCCTGTTTGTAAGTTTACCTTTGCCAATGTGCTATTATTCATATTGAACAATCCTTCGCTGAGCACTAATAACGATGTCGTCTCAGTTGAATCGTTCCACATAGGCTCACGCGGCACGTCATACATATCGTTGCAACTCACTAAGAGTGTAGATATCAATATTATAATATATTTTTTCATGTTTTTTAGAATTTCCAATATAGGGTTCCGCGCCAACTACGACCTGGCATAGGAAAATAGCGCACAACGCAATAATTCACGTTAGTTAAATTCAAACACTCAATATTTACTCCTATCTTGTGTTCGTTTTTTATCTCAAATTCATGACTTGCAGACAGACTATGGTCGAAATATCCTTCCACACGATTCTCTTTATAATTTTGATTTACTGCATATCTATGTCCACTCCATACGAGCGAATAGTTTATTGAAAACCAAGGCGTTTTTATTCCGGCCTTGCCTGATCCCGATATGCGTGGTGTGTATGGTATTTGGTGACGATAGTCGCGGTCGGTAGGGTTAGTTACATTCAATGCTCTGTTGTAAGTGTATGTAGCACCAAGAGTTATAGTCAAATTTGGACATGGAGCTACTTCTAAATCTCCCGTAAAATCTAATCCCGTAATCGATACACGTCCATAGTTGAGCATAGTCCATGTATAGATATTTTTTGTTGGGTAGGCTACGATTTTGTTGCGTACGTCGTTGTGATATACGTCGCAACTCAATGCCAATAGCGGTACATATTCTGTGATGGAGTGTTGGAATGTCAAGCCGACATTATATTGATTCGTGGTTTCAGGTAATAAATCGCGGTTGCCTACTTTGCCATAGTATAGGTCGTTGAATGTAGGCAGGCGGAATATATTTTTGTAGAATGTACGTACTCTAAAATCCACATTCTCAAAAGGTTTGAACGCTATACTGATGTATGGCGATGCCTTAAATCGCTCTTGTTCTTTACTCCCGTCTTCCATCATATCTTTCATCGCAGTTATCAACACACTAGCGGTAGCCATAACCCAATTGTTTACATATTTTCCTGCAATAGCAGTCAATGAGGTATAGCGTGTAGGTGATGTAAAATTATCTAAATCAGTATTTAATGTATTTATAACTCCGTCTTGCGATAGGTTAAAAGACAATCCACCCATAGGTCGATAAACCACAGACCCACTCACATAGTATTCGTTTTGCGTGTATCGATTCTCATCCTTACCCTCTGAACCTAAATACATTGGGTCAAGATAGTACGTGAAAGTATAATTATATTTGGCATTCAGTTGCAAGGCAACAATATTATTAAAATTACGTTCGTAATGCCCTTGAACAAAAGCCGACCTATCCCAAATACGCTGACTGCTGAAATTCAGTGTATTATAGAATATTGTAGCTCCTGGCAATCCTCGTTCCGATTGGTAGTAATATCCTTTTATATAACCACTTTGCACTGAGTCTGAGCCATATAGAGCCATTTCGGTTCGTAAATTCTCCACATCGGTATTTTGTCGTATTTCAATCGATGTACTATCACCATAATTCATCACGTATGGATACCGTCCGTGCGCCGACATCCATTCTCCGCTTGCCGTCATCGACAGATATTTATTCAATTTGCCAGCAACATATAGCGATGGATTTATGAGTCCGAATGAGCCACCTTTCATCATTACCTTTCCATTTACTGCACATTTATCAAATCGAGGAGCCATAGTAGTGATATTCAGCACAGCGGCCGAAGCATATTGCCTTGCAGGTTGAAATATTTGGTCGCTTTGTCCGTTCGAAAGCGACACCATATCAACATTATCTAAAGAAAAACGGCTAATGTCAATTTGACCATTTTGCGCATCGCTTACAGCAATACCATCGTAACTCACAGCCGTATGGCTTGCACCCAAACTTCTTACCGATACAGTTTTCAATCCACCAATACCACCATAATCTTTCACCATTACACCGCTAAAATGTTTCACTGCATCAGCCACTTGGATAGCATTTAAACCCTTAAGAGTTTCGTCTGTAAGTATTTGCAGTGGAGCCGTAGCTCGGCCCTCTTTTCCTTTGTGATTAGAAACAACTACAACTTCTTCGAGGTTATCATTGAGAGTGGTAGTATCTATCTTTTCTATTATGTCTGATTTGGTATTCTCCCCCTGTTTTAGGGGGAGTGTCCCGTAGGGGGAGGGGGTTATTATATGCCCACAACAAATCTTGCTTATGCTCAAAAGCATAAGTATAAATACAATACAAACAAAGCGGGGATAATGTTTCATTAAAGATTTATGTTAGTGCCTTTCCTCGAAGCACAGATTAAACATAGTGGACAAATGGTAGGTCTTCTGACTTGTCTAACTCTATAACACACCTTCCCAAATTAGAGTGGAGTCTTATTCTCGCGCCTCAATTCAGTGGCTTTTGTGTCATATCAAATGTAGGAATAAAATTCGTAAAGGATATTCCTTTCTACTCATTCTTCATTCAAATATAGACTTACAGCAGCGGGACTGTTCAGGACTTTCACCTGATTCCCTCTTAGTCGCTCCAATCGAGCGAACCATTGTCTTTTACATAGTGCAAAGTTAGATAAAAATTTCCATATTACAAACAATTTATTTTAAAATTTATTTTTAGAAAAAATATCTTTAACTCCTCCTTATCTTCAACATATGATAAACATATAATAAATATACTATAAATATATTATAAATATATTATAAATATATGATAAATATACTATAACCGAATGTATAATTAGATGAAACATTATTTCTCATATAATTTTTATAGTATTATATTTTTTGTTATTTTGTTTTATAAGTGTTTTTTTGAAAAATGTATCAAATATTATTAAATTGAGAGTGGAAAAACGGGAAATTATTGCTATCTTTGTAAGTTATAAAAATATTTAGTTATTTGTAAGTGATTTGTATTTTATGAAACGGTATATAGTTCTGTTTTTGTTAGTTATATTTTTTGCGGTTAATGCTGTGGCGTTGCTGAATCCGTTGATTTTGTTGCCAGATTCTATTTTTGCGGAAGAAATACAAGAAAATTATAATTTAAAGACAAATTCTCAGACATTTGCTAACCAAGAGATTGGATTTATGCGTAATACAATAACGGATTGTGTAGAGGCTGTTGATCTTGGATTGTCTGTGATGTGGGCGACTTGTAATGTTGGGGCTGAAAGTCCAGAAGATTATGGTGATTATTTTGCATGGGGTGAAGTTGAACCGAAGATAACGTATGATTGGAGTGAGTATAAATATTGCAAAGGTGCAAATAATGTTATAACAAAATATTGCAATAATCGAAGATATGGAAATAATGGATTTACAGATTCAAAAACCATACTTGATGCTGAAGATGATGCAGCGACTGTTAATTGGGGAAATTCATGGCGTATGCCTACTGATGATGAGTTTACTGAATTAAGAGAAAAGTGTACATGGTTGTGGGCTACATTAAATGGAGTTAATGGTTATAGAGTAGTGGGGCCAAATGGCAATTCAATTTTTTTGCCTACAGCTGGTTATATAGGTACTAATAGTATTAGTAGTGCAGGGGAATATGGTTATTATTGGTCAATTTCGCTTTATACTGGTGCTCCGTGTTATGCTAATTTTGTTTATTTTGGTTCTAATTTTGTGAATAGAAACAATTATAATCGTTCTATGGGATTGCCAATTCGTCCAGTTTATATTATTGATAAAACTGTTGATGTAAAGGAATTGTGTTATGGGGAAAGTTATACTTGGCATGGTGTCAAATATTCGGAGACAGGTACTTATAGGAATGTTCTTCAAAATGTGAATGGTTATGATAGTATTGTAACACTTGAACTTACTATATTCCCTGAGTTAGTAGCAGCGGAAGAAAATGTAACTATTTATTATGGAGAAAGTTATGTGTGGCAGGGTGTAGAGTATGTTGCGGCAGGTGTATATAAAGATACTTTGACAAGCGTAAAAGGTTGTGATAGTATTGTAACGCTTAATCTTGTTGTATTGCCTGAGATAAAAGGTACAGAAACAAGAGATACAATATGTGATGGAGAAATTTACCAATGGCAAGGTGCGGAGTATTCTGTATCGGGGGTGTATAAAGATACATTACAAAGTGTAGCAGGTCGTGATAGTGTTGAGATGCTTTATCTAACTGTAAATCCTATTATTTATGCAGAGCAAACATTTGCAACATGTGATTTCTATGAGTGGAATGGTAGCACTTATACTGTTAGTGGGGATTATATTTATAGCACAATAGGCTCTAATGGTTGCGATAGTATTACTACGTTGCATTTAGTAGTTAATTATCGAGATACCGCATATTTTACGGAGGCCGCATGTGATGTATATGAGTGGCATGGAAATGTTTATACCACTTCAGGTACGTATCACTATGATACGTTAACAGTACAAGGTTGTGATAGTGTAGAAGTGCTTGATTTGATTATTCATTATGGTGATACAGTTAGTTTAACAGTGGTTGCATGTGATGTATATGAGTGGCATGGAAATATTTATACTACTTCAGGTACGTATTATTATGATACGTTAACAGTACAAGGTTGTGATAGTGTGGAGGTTTTGAATTTGACAGTTAACTATACTATTTGTACGGAAGAATTCATTACTGCATGTGATTTTTATGAATGGAATGGTCAAACGTATACTACAAGTGGTGAATATACCTATACAGTAACGACTATAAGTGGATGTGATAGTATTGTATTACTCAATCTCACGATATTATCAAAAATAATAATGCCAGAAGAGATAGTTACAATTTGTTATGGTGATAGTTATATATGGCAAGGAGTAGAATATATAGAATCAGGAGTATATAAAGATACGTTACAAAGCTGGCAAGGTTGCGATAGTATTTTAACTCTTAATCTTATTGTTTCGCCAGTATATCAATTTGATGATACGGTTGAAATACAAAGAGGAGAGCTATATCAATGGAGAGGTAAGACATTTGTTGAGTCTGGTGTTTATTTTGATTCTTTGACGACAGAAGTAGGTTGTGATAGTATTTATATTCTTAGTTTAACTGTGAAAGAAGTAATTGTAGATGAAATAATTATATTAGAACAGTGTGCAGGGTCGGGGGTAATGGATGTAGATGTACTATTACAGCAAGGTAGTGTAGAGAAGGTTATATTTGAATTTTCACAAGAGGGTATAGATGCAGGGTTGATTAATACAACATTGCCGTATAGTGAACCTATAGAAGTGCAGTATGATAATGTGAGATCAGGAGAATATAATGTTATGGTATCGGGTTTGTATGGTGATACAAAAGTGTTTGAAAAACAAGTGAATTTGACTTTTTTATATCCGTCAACCGTGTTAAAACAACTTTGGAATGATGTGATAGCTGTGTTGACTTATGATTATAATGGAGGTTATAATTTTGTTGAATTTCAGTGGTTTAAAAATGGTGAGTTATTGATAGGTGAAACACATTCTTATATAAATCAACAATTGGATTTTGGAGCTGAATATAGCGCATTATTGACGGAAGATAATGGGACTAAATTGATGACTTGTCCGTTAATTGCAACTGAACATGTGGATGTGGAAGATGCTGAATGTGTGGATGTTTTGTTGTATCCAACATTGTTAGATGGAACACAGAGAGTAAAATGCAAAGTTTCAGAAACGTCGGTTGTTTATATTTATGATATGATGGGTAAATTAATACTTAAACATAATGTAGAACTAGGTGAAACGGATTTGGATATGCCTTGTGTGGCAGGTGTTTATATGGCTAAAATTGTTACTATATCAAATATAGAAAGAAACGTTAAATTGATTGTGCAGTGAGAGAAGTATCTATAATATTGCTTTTTAGTATATTGACATTATTTGTTAATGCTCAACACTATATCGGAGTTAATTTGGGTGGATTGGCAACATATCAATCTGATAACATTGACAATACAACTTCACGATTTGGTAGTGGTGGAGAAATAGGTGCTATTTATCAACTTAAAAAAAATAAGTTTTTATTTCAAACAGGACTAGGACTTAATTATTCTACATCGATATTAGGTGTAGATAGTATGCTCATATCGTCTAATATGATTGATGTAGAAGGTATTTCTTTTATGCATAAGAGTGTGGTTTATAATAGAGTTGATAGAGCAAATATGGCAGAATTATCTATTCCTTTGATGCTTGGATTTAATGCTTCGTTTTTTTATACTTTATTAGGGGTAAAATTTGTTTATCCTCTTATGGTTACAACACGTCAAACTGCATTATTGACTACTTATGGTGATTATAATGGTATGTTTTATGAAGATTTTGTAAATATGCCACAGCATGGTTATGTTAATGATTTACCGATAAAAACTATTGGACGAGCCGATTTGTCGTATGATGTTAGAGCCTATGTTGAGTTGGGGGGGCAATGGGCTTTGTCGGGAGTTTTAGGGCAAAAATCTTTGAGTACTCAATTCTCAGTAGCTCTTTTTGTTGAATATGGTGTGTTGAATATGTTGAAAAATGGGGGAGGTAATTTAGTAGATGTGGATTATTCAAAAAACACGAGTGTAGAAATGAATCATATATACACAACGTTGTCTTCTTCATCGGCTTCAGTTAACAATTTGCGTATAGGTTTATGTGCTTCTTTGCTTTTCCCTGTTGCTGATGTCAATTCACGGCGTAAAAAGTGTATGTGTATAGATTGGGTAAATCGTAAGCATCTAGTTTATCGTAAACGCCGTTAGTATGTTTTCTGTTTATAGTTAAATTTATTGTTATTTTATGTCATTTTGTCTGAATATTAAATATTCACAAGACAAAATGGCATAATATGTTGTTTTGCATGCTATTTGATACTTGTATAAATAGTAAAAAAATAAATAATTTTCAACTTAAATAGAATATGACTACAAACAGAAATAATCAATCAGATGCATATCAAGCATTGAGTAGATATGCAATTAATCTTAATGAACGTGCTCGCAGTGGTAAGCTTGACCCTGTGATTGGGCGCGATGATGAGATACGTCGTGTGTTGCAAATATTGTCGCGACGTACAAAAAATAATCCTATACTTGTGGGAGAACCTGGTACTGGTAAAACTGCTATTGCCGAAGGTTTGGCTCATCGAATAGTGCGTGGTGATGTGCCTGAAAATTTGAGGTCGAAACAGATATTTTCGCTCGATATGGGTGCGTTGATTGCAGGAGCAAAGTATCAAGGTGAATTTGAAGAACGACTAAAAGCAGTTGTTAATGAGGTAATAAAGGCAGATGGTGAGATAATATTGTTTATTGATGAAATACATACTTTGGTAGGTGCAGGTAAATCATCGGGGGCAATGGATGCTGCCAATATATTGAAACCGGCATTGGCTCGTGGTGAATTGCGTGCTGTTGGGGCAACTACTCTTGATGAATTTCAGAAGTATTTTGAGACAGATAAGGCACTTGAGCGTCGTTTTCAGATGGTTATGGTTAATGAGCCAGATGAGGCAGCGACGATTTCGATATTGCGTGGTTTGAAAGAACGCTATGAGAATCATCATAAAGTGCGTATTAAAGACGATGCAATTATTGCGGCAGTAGAGTTGTCGACTCGTTATATTACAGACCGTTTTTTGCCAGATAAGGCAATTGACTTGATAGATGAGGCAGCAGCAAAATTGCGTCTTGAGGTAGATTCAGTGCCTGAAGAATTAGATACTATTGAGCGTAATATAAAGCAGTTGGAAATTGAACGTGCAGCTATTAAACGCGAAAACGATAAACAAAAGTTGGCTCAACTCAATGAAGAGATTGAGGCATTGAAAGCAGAGAGCGAAGTGATGCGCAAGAAGTGGAGTAGTGAGAAAGAGCAAATTAATGCTATACAGCAGAATAAGATAGAGATTGAGCAGTTGAAATATGAAGCCGAGCGTGCTGAACGTGAGGGCGATTATGGTCGTGTGGCAGAAATTCGTTATGGGAAAATTAAATCGGCAGAGCAGGCTATCGAAACAGCAAAAGCAAAACTTGCAGAGTTGCAACAAGGTCATGCTATGATTAAGGAAGAGATTGATGCTGATGATATTGCTGATATCGTATCGCGTTGGACTGGTATTCCTGTGCGCAAGATGATGCAGAGCGAAAAAGACAAATT
The DNA here is from genome assembly GCA_045658305.1 of Candidatus Aphodosoma sp. GTDB lineage: Bacteria > Bacteroidota > Bacteroidia > Bacteroidales > Paludibacteraceae > Aphodosoma. The sequence goes on from JAZOUT010000114.1 coordinate 12,877, forward strand.
GTTACACCTTGAGGATGAATTGCATAAGCGTGTAATTGGTCAGGATGAGGCAATTGTAGCAGTGTCGGATGCGATACGTCGCAGTCGTGCTGGATTGCAAGATCCTAAGCGACCTATTGGTTCGTTTATTTTTCTCGGAACAACTGGTGTGGGTAAAACAGAATTAGCTAAGGCTTTGGCTGATTATTTGTTTGATGATGAGAATATGATGACTCGCATTGATATGTCGGAATATCAAGAGAAATTTGCTGCTACGCGTCTTATTGGTGCTCCTCCTGGATATGTTGGTTATGATGAAGGTGGACAACTCACAGAGGCAATTCGTCGTAAACCATATTCGGTTGTATTGTTTGACGAGATAGAAAAAGCTCACCCCGATGTGTTTAATATCTTATTGCAAGTGCTTGATGATGGCAGACTTACTGATAATAAAGGTCGTGTGGTTAATTTTAAAAACACAATCATTATTATGACATCGAATCTTGGTTCGCAATTGATTCGTGAAAACTGTGAGAATCTTACAGATAGTAATAGGGAAGAGGTGTTGAATAGGACAAAGAATGAGGTATTTGAATTGTTGAAACAGACAATTCGTCCAGAGTTCTTGAATCGTATTGACGAACTAATAATGTTTACCCCATTGCAGCAGACTGAAATTCGTGATATAGTGGAATTGCAAATTCGTCAAGTGCAGAAATTGCTTGAACGCAATGGAGTGCAACTTGAGGTGACAGAGGCGGCTGTAGATCTATTTACTCGCGAAGGTTATGACCCACAATTTGGTGCTCGACCAGTTAAGAGGGTATTGCAACGAATGTTGCTCAACGAACTATCGAAACAGATTATTGCGGGAACAATCAATACGGATAAGTCAATTCGAGTTGATGTTGCGAGAGATGAAATAGTTTTTGCTAATTAAATAAAAAAGGTGCAAAATAAAAAATGCACCTTTTTTATTGTTTTATTGTAATGATTAAAGAATTAAAACCTTGATTATCAATTCTCAATTCGTTTACTCTTCATTATCATCATCTTCATCATTAATATCAAAAGCAGCCAATTGGCGGTGGAATACCTCGTCAAGCGACATTAAAAATGTTTCTGCACTAACGATACCTTTGATAGAACTGATTTTATTGAGAGTTATATCAAGCAAATGACGATTGTCGCGAGCATACACTTTAACAAAAATAGCATATTTACCTGTAGTATAGTGACACTCAACAATTTCAGGAATATTGTGTAGTGCATTTATTATACTTTCTAATTGGCTTAAATCCTTCACATAAATACCGATGTATGCACAAGTTTGAAAACCAACTTTGTAGGTATTAATTACGAACTCTGAGCCTTTTACAACTCCTTCATTTGCCAATTTTTGTACACGTTGATGAATTGCAGCACCTGAAACATTGCACTCTCGTGCTACTTCCAAAAAGGGAATACGTGCATTTTGCGAAATAAGTTTTAGAATTTTTTTGTCTAAATTGTCAATTGTATGTTTCATAAACAATTAAGGTTTAGGTATTTATGTAGGTAGTATTTTAGGTAATAGGAAAGCGGAAAATATCTAATCCGCAGTAAATACCATTTGTTTCGCATACAAGTTGGCATTTACCGATAAATTTTTTACAAAGATACTCATTTTAATTTATAATACATAATTTACAATTCATAAATTTTGTTAAAATGTAATTTTTTTATTTTAAACGTCAAAATTCAATTTTTTTTTGTACATTTGCAGACTGAATATTGAAAAATCTGACTTTATAATTATGGGAGTAACAAAACATATTAAAAAGTTATTTAAATCTTCGACTGCAACAAAAGATAAAATACTTGTTACAGGAGGTTTAGGTTATATAGGTTCACATACAGTAGTTGAACTTATTGAGGCAGGTTATGAGATTTGTATTGTCGATAATTTATCTAATTCCAATATAGACGTACTCAAAGGTATCGAAAAAATTACAGGAGTAAAGCCTGTTTACGAAAATATCGATTGTACCGACTATGTCGCAATGAATAAATTTCTTGCCAAAAACGAGGGTATTCGTGCCATTATTCACTTCGCCGCATCAAAAGCAGTGGGCGAGTCGGTCGAAAAACCATTGATGTATTATCGTAACAACGTAGTTTCGCTTGTTAATATTCTCGAATTGATGCCAATTCACAAGATTGAAGGCATCGTATTTTCTTCATCTTGCACTGTTTATGGTCAACCCGAAATATTGCCTGTAACCGAATCTGCCCCACTACAAAAGGCACTTTCCCCATACGGTAATACAAAACAAATATGTGAAGACATAGTTCGTGATACCGTAGCAGCCAATCCTGCTATCAAGAGTATTCTTTTGCGTTATTTCAATCCAATCGGTGCGCATCCATCAGCATTGATTGGCGAATTACCAAATGGAGTGCCTAACAATCTTTTACCATTCGTCGCCCAAACCGCTGCAGGTATCCGCAAAAAACTCAAAGTCTTTGGTAATGACTATAATACCCCTGACGGTTCATGTATCCGTGATTACATCAACGTTGTTGACTTAGCCAAAGCACATATCGCAGCCATGCGTCGAATTTTGGCAGGCGAAGTTGAAGCAGTCGAAACATACAATATCGGTACAGGCCGCGGACTATCTGTCCTTGAAATATTAGAAGCCTTTGAAACATTCAATGACGTAAAAGTCCCTCACGAAATAGTAGGTCGTCGTGCAGGCGATATAGAGCAAGTATGGGCAGACCCATCGCATGCAAATAAAATGCTCAAGTGGAAAGCCGAAACATCGCTCGAAGACACCGTTCGCTCAATCTGGAAATGGCAACTTCGTCTTGCAGAACAAGAAGAAGATAAAGCCACTTCTAAAAACGGTAAAATGCTCGGCGGAAGTTGATAATGTGTTAGAAAAACAAATAATTATGTACCCTTGAATTTTATATTCAGGGGTATTTTTACAAAAAAACATACTCTAACCCCCTATACAGCTTCATAAGACAATCATACCATTCAAGATAGTGAACCATACCTTCAAGCAACCTTCAAGCAAGAAAACCGCCAATAACCCGCATCTATTTTGCATACCATAATGACCATTTTCTCTAAATGAAACTAAAATAGCATAATGCAAAAAAATACCCACTGAAAATTTTATATCTAATCTAATCTTTTCATAAAAAAGCAAAAAAATCGAAAAAATATAATAACATACCCCTAAAAAATATATATATTCCACTAAAATAGACTTAAAAAACAAAAAAATAGTAGGTAGAGTATAAAACTTAATATCTATTATCGTGTTGTGTATTAGTATATTAATTTATTGTATTAAGAACAAAAATTAAAAACGCAAAAAACGTTATTTTTTTGTTGCTTATTCGCCAAAATATGCGTAACTTTGCACATTGTGTGTATAATGTCGTATTATATACAGTAACTCTGTACCCACAACTATCTTTTACACATTATTTATAATTAACTATAATTTATTAAATCTTAAACATTAGTACGAATGAAAATCAAAACTTTGATTCAACGTTTTGTGCTGATAGTAATGTTACTCGTTGGAACATTGAGTGCATTTGCTCAGCAGGTTCAAGTTACGGGTGTTGTTAGTGACCCTACTGGTGAACCAGTTATTGGTGCTAGTATTCTTGTTGTTGGAACAACATCTGGTACTATCACCGACTTTGATGGTAATTTTTCTTTGTATGCCGATAAAGGCGCTACTTTGAAGATTAGTTATGTAGGCTATAAAGAACTTACAGTTACTGTCGATGGAAAACCTTTGAATATCGTTTTACAAGAAGACTCAGAACTCCTTGAAGACGTAGTCGTTATCGGTTATGGCGTTGTTAAAAAGAACGATGCAACAGGTTCTGTTACTGCTATTAAACCAGACGAGTTAAATAAGGGTATGACTACAAATGCCCAAGATATGCTTCAAGGTAAAATCGCGGGTGTTAATATCACTTCTGACGGTGGTGCTCCTGGTGCAGGTGCTACAATCCGTATCCGTGGTGGTTCTTCTCTTTCTGCTTCAAATAGCCCACTTATCGTGATTGACGGTCTTGCAATGGACAACAACGGTATCAAAGGTGTATCTAACCCATTGTCAATGGTTAACCCTAACGATATCGAGTCTTTCACAGTCCTCAAAGATGCTTCTGCTACAGCAATCTACGGTTCTCGTGCATCTAATGGTGTCATCATCATTACTACTAAAAAAGGTGCTGCTGGTTCAAAAGCTAAATTCTCTTACGAAGGCAACGTATCTACTTCAGTTTTGACTAATACTCTCAAAGTTATGGATGCTGACCAATACAGAACTTGGTTAGGCGAAAATGGCTTCGAAAGCTTAGTTGCCGGCTTAGGTACTGAAAAAACAAATTGGCAAGACGAAATCTATCGTACTGCAATCAACACAGACCACAACTTCAACGTAACTGGCGGTACTAAAAACATGCCATATCGTGCATCTGTAGGCTATACATTGCAAAACGGTATCTTGAAAACTTCACAAATGAATCGTCTCACTGCAGCATTCAATCTCAACCCAACTTTCTTGGATAAACACCTCACATTTAATGTTAATGCAAAAGGTATGTACATCCAAAATCGCTTTGCCGATGGTGGTGCTGTGGGTGCTGCATTAGCAATGGACCCTACTCGTCCTGTTTATGACGAAACTCACCCAGAGTTTGGTGGATATTATCAAACTTCAAAATCTGCATCTGACTTAGGCGACCCTTCTTGGGCAGTACTTACTAACTCTAACACTCCTCAAAACCCAGTTGCTTTGCTCGATTTGAAAAACGATAAAGCTCAAGCTGGTTCTTTCGTAGGTAATATCGAAGGTGATTATAAAATCCATGGCTTCGAAGACTTGCGTTTGCACGCCAACTTTGGTGCTGACTATTCATACGGTCAACAAAATACAGTTGTTTCTCCATTCTCTTATTCTAATAACTATTATGGATGGAATAATTTAGATGTTCAAACTAAATATAACCTCCAATTCAATGCTTACGCACAATATTACAAAGACTTCAACGATAATCACCATTTCGATGTAATGGCTGGTTACGAATGGCAACACTTCTATCGTGCAGGCAACTATTATGGTTCAGGTTTCTTCCGCCCAACTCACCCAACTAATGCTAATAAAGAAAATGGCGTTTCTACTTCTGAATGGGCATCTGAAAACTATTTAGTATCATTCTTTGCTCGTGCTAACTACACAGCTTTGAATCGTTATATGCTTACTGCTACATTCCGTGCCGATGGTTCTTCTCGTTTTGCTCCTGGTCAACAATGGGGCCTTTTCCCTTCTGTTGCTCTTGGTTGGAAAATCAAAGAAGAGGCTTTCCTTCGTGATGTTAACGCAGTTTCTGACTTAAAACTCCGTCTTGGTTGGGGTATCACTGGTCAACAAGATATCGGTAGCGACTATGTAGGTCTTATCCTTTACGAAGGTAATAAAGAATACGGTTATGGTACCCTTGGTGAAATCGACCCAGAAACAGGCGAATTTATCTATATCACAACTTCTCGTCCAAAAGAGTATAACCTCGATTTGACTTGGGAAAAAACAACAACTTACAATGCTGGTATCGACTTCGGTTTCTTGAAAAACCGTATCACTGGTTCGTTAGATTATTACTATCGTCTTACTACTGACTTGATTAGTACAGTTGACGTTCCAACTGGTACAAACTTCAAAAACCAAGTTCCTCAAAACATTGGTTCTTTGTCTAATCAAGGTGTCGAATTTGCTATTAATGGTATTGCTATCGAAGGCAAAAACGTTCGTTGGGAATTAGGTCTTAATGCAACATACAATATGAACCGCATTGAAAAATTGACTAACGATCCTAATTCAACTTCTGACTACTATGTTCCAACAGGAGGTATCTCTTCAGGTACAGGTAATACAATCCAACGTCACCAAGAAGGTTTGCCAGCTAATACATTCTTTGTTTATGAAACAAAAGAGGTTAATGGTGTGTTAGAAATCGTAAACCAAGACGACGATCCAAAAATCACTGAAAAAGACTTGGTAGCATATCACACTTCAATGCCTAATGTTACTCTCGGTTTCCAAACTCGTTGGGAATTCTACAACTTCGACTTAGGTTTCACTCTCCGTTCAAGCTTGAATAATTACGTTTATAATGACGTTAAAGCAACAAAATTGTCTGCTCTCAAATCGCCAGAACGTGAAGGTGCTTATTCTAACGTAATGCTTCACTCTTTAGGTCTTTATGAAGGCATCCAAGGTAGTTCAACAATCACTACTGATAATGCTTACAAAATGGACCGTCTTGTCGAAAATGCTTCATTCCTCCGTTGTGATAATATCACATTAGGCTATACTTTCAAAAAGACTGATTTGAATGCTCGTGTTTATGCTACAGTATCTAACCCATTTGTTATCTCTGGCTATTCAGGTCTCGACCCAGAGGTGTTTAGTGGTATAGATAATAACATTTATCCTCGTTCAATGACTGTTTTGTTAGGTGTTAGTCTCCAATTCTAATTTTATTGTTATATATAATTATGAAAAAGATATTTATTAGTATAATTACTGCGATGTCTCTCCTTTGTATGACATCGTGTGTGGGCGATTTGAATGTGGAGTCTATCGACCCTAATCAATCTTCTACTATTGATGTTGATGGCTTGTTGGCTAAATGTTATGCTACATTGGGTCTTACTGGTCAACAAGGTCCTGCTGGTATGGGCGATGTTGCTGATATCGATGAAGGTACATCAGCTTTCTATCGTATGATTTTCTCTTTGAATGAGTTCCCTGCTGATATGGTTTATTGGATTTGGCCTGACGTAGGTGTTGATGATGTTCGTAATGCAACTTGGAATTCAAGTAACTCTTTGGTAAAAGGTCTCTATTCTCGTTTGTTCTTTGATATTACATTGTGTAATCTCTATCTCGACGAAACTGCTGAGTTTACAGAAGAGGGTATCGATGCTAAACGTGCCGAAGTTCGTTTCCTTCGTGCATTGAATTACTATTATTTGCTTGACCTTTATGGTAATGTGCCTTTTGTTGTTAGTTCAAAAGACAAAGACAAACCAAAACAAATTATGCGTCCTGCATTGTTCGAATTTGTGGAATCAGAACTCTTGCTCGCTTTGAACGATTTGGCTTCTGCTGGTCAACGTATTTCTTATTATCGCGTTGATAAAGCTGCTGCTTGGTTGCTTTTGTCTCGTCTTTATTTGAATGCTCCTGTTTATCTTGCTAAATCAGATGCAGAATGCAAATCTTATATGGATAAAGCAGTTCTTTATTCTGATTCTGTAATCAATTCGTCTTATGAGTTGGCTTCTAAATTCCAATATTTGTTCATGGGCGACAACGATAAGCTTAGCGCCGTTAACGATGCTTACAAAGAAATCATTCTCCCTATCGCTCAAGATGGTCAACATATCCGCAGCTATGGTGGTTCTACTTTCTTGATTGCTGCTACTCACACTTCTGAAATGGCTTCTTGGGGTACTACTGATTCTTGGAAATGTATTCGTACTCGTAAACAACTTGTACAATTGTTCTTCCCTGATTTGAAACGTAACTATGAAATCAAATCATTTAGTGATGATGCTGCTACTACAGATTTCAAAGAAGGTGATTTCACAAACTATGCTCCATTTATGGCTCAATTCGAAGATTTGCAATATGTTGGTGGTTCTGATACTATGCCAATCCTTGCAAAAGACGACCGTGCTATTTTGAGTAACTTCGAAGTATTCAACGATACAGCTGTATTTGCCTGCAACTTTGGTAAACAAAATAAATCTGACGAATTCAAATCAGGTTGGATGATTGCTAAATTCAAAAACATTTATGCCGATGGAGGCGAAAGCTCTGATACTAATTGGCCTGATATGGATATCCCATTTATGCGTAAAGCCGAAGCTTATTTGAACTATGCTGAAGCTATATTGCGTGGTGGTGAACAAAAATCTATGTCGGTTGACGAGGCTGTTAATGCTCTTCGCACTCGTGCAAATGCAGCTCCTTTGGCTGGTGTTACTCTTGATGATATTCTCGATGAACGTGGTCGTGAGTTCTTCTGCGAAGGTTATCGTCGTTCTGACCTTGTTCGTTTCAATAAATTTGGTGGTACTACTGGTTACAACTGGGAATGGAAAGGCGGTGCTCAATTAGGTAAAGACTTTGAAGCTTATCGCAATATCTATCCAATTCCAAACTCTGATATTATCACAAACTCAGAAAACTTGACTCAAAACGAAGGATACTAATTTCTTTATTTATAAATTTTATTTACTAACTTTTTTAAAATTTTATTGTATGAAAAATTTAAAATTCTTTTTCGCTGCACTTGTATGTGCTACAATGACTTTTGTTGGTTGTAATCCTGATAATCCACAACCTCCAACTCCTCCAACTCCAGGAGAAGACACAACATCTACAGTAACTCCAGGGGATAAACCAGAAATTCCTGTGGTTGATCCAGTAGAAGGTAAAGTTGTTGTTGTTTTCAACGCTGTCGACAAAGCTGAAGTATGTAACGGTCTTGTATTTGCTGGTGACTACAATGGTTATAACACAAATGCTGCTGAAATGGCTAAATTTGAAGCTATCGAAGGTTATGACAATTGGTATAAAGTAGAAATCACTCCTTGCACAGAAGGCAAAACTGAAGGATATGCTCTTATCGGTAAACCATGCCAATTGGCTGCTGATGGTTCTTTCCCAGGTTCTTGGGACTACCAATGGCATGCTAAACTTAACGAAGCAGGTGAAGTAGATACAGAAGTTGAAATCATCAAAGGTAATGCTGAATTGCTACCTGACTACAACCTCGAGAAAAAATTGGCTGTGCTTGATGGTGCTGACGTAGTTTACGTTCGTGCTTATGCTTGGAAAAAGAATCCATGTGTGCCTGTAGAAAAATATACAGTTTCATTCGAAGTTACAACTAAATTTGCTGTTGCAGACTCTTTGACAGTTAACGTTGCTGGTGCAATGAACGGCTGGAATGCTTCTGGTTCTTTGATGACTCCAAATGCTGACCGCACAGTTTGGACTGTTTCTATCGACGCAGTAGAACTTGGTATGGAATATAAATATACTTTGGTTGCTGAGTCTGGTAACACTTACTGGGAACAAGGCGACAACCGTAAAGTTGACGACCGCGAAATGTATGATGAAGTTGAATTCTTCGACTCTATCAACCCAAAACCAGCTGATGAAAATCCAGCTGAATAATTTATTCTTATTTAAGTATTTGAGGGTGGATTTTGTTTCCACCCTCATTTTTTATAATTTTTTGTTATGAGAAATATTTGTTTTCTTTTTCTTTTTGTTTTGTTTGTGGCATGCGATAGACCTCAAGTTGAGGTTGATGATAATTTTGTGTGTGGTGTGGATATGAGTTGGGTGACTGAACAAGAAGCGGATGGTGTTAAATTCTTTGATTTTGAGGGAAATGAAACTGAATGTTTTGAGTTGATGAGTAGCGTTGGTGCTGAAGCTGTACGCCTTAGAGTGTGGGTGGATAGCGATAACGATTTTTGTGAAGTAGAAGATGTTGTTTGTAAAGCCCAACGTGCTAAGCGTGAGGGTATGGATGTGATGATTGATTTTCATTATAGTGATTGGTTTGCCGACCCTTCGCGTCAGGATAAGCCTAAAGCATGGGTTGATATGTCGTTTGATGAATTGGTCGCAGAAGTTGCAAATCACACTATTATGGTGTTGACTGCTCTAAAAAATGAAAATATAACTCCTCGATGGGTGCAAATTGGTAATGAATCTCGCAATGGTATTTTGTTTGATGATGGCTATTTGTGGAAAACAATTCATGATTGGGATTCATATATAAAATTGAATAATGCAGGCTATGATGCAGCGAAGTTGGTTTTCCCTGATTGTCATGTGATTGTTCATATCCATAATGCTTGGGAAACCGAAACGGCAGAGTGGTGGTTTAGTGAGTTTATTCGTTATGGCGGAAAAGTTGATGTGATTGGTTTGTCGCACTATCCTCAAACAGAAAAGTCTTTGACTTGGGAGGAGATGAATGCTCGTTGTTTTCGTACTATTCGTTTGTTAAAACAAAGTTGCAATCGCGATGTGATGTTGTGTGAAATAGGCACAAAGGTATCTGATGAGGCTCTTGCAACACGTATAGTGAAGCAGTTGTCTGATTCGTTGCGTACGATTGAGGGTTGTTTAGGCTATTTTTATTGGGAGCCTCAAGTGTATGGAGGATGGAAACCTACTAAATATAATGCTTTAGGCTGGAATGCCTATGATATGGGGGCTTTTACCTCAAAAGGATCGCCATCGGATATTTTTAATGTGTGGTAATTGATAAGGGTTGCTCCAATTAGGGCAACCTTTTTTTGTTATTTGTGATTTTATTTGTAACTTTGTGGTTGCTATGGCTGGACTTTATATTCATATTCCGTTTTGTACGCAAAAGTGTATTTATTGCGATTTTATGTCGGGTACTAATCTATCTCTCCGTGAGCAGTTTATTGATGCGCTTATTGCAGAGATGGATTGTTATCTTGACTTTTTTGATGAAGACAAAATTCGTACTATATACTTTGGGGGTGGTACGCCTTCGTTGTTGTCGGTTGATGAGTTAAAGCGAATATATGATGCTATAGCCGAGAGGTGGGATGTGTCGGAGGTTGAGGAGTTTACTATGGAGTGTAATCCCGATGATTTGAGTGAGGAGTATTTGATGAAATTGAATGCACAATGCACAACCAACGGTCTTGAGCTTAAGCGAAAAATGTACAATGCACAATTATTACCCCCCTCCGGTTCGCTCGTACCCCTAAAACAGGGGGACAATAGTTTGGGTTTGCCGATAAATAGATTGAGTATTGGCGTACAGAGTTTTGTGGATGATGAGTTGAAGTGGCTCAATCGTAGGCATACGGCTGCAGAGGCTATTGAGGCAGTGAAACGTGCTCAACGTGCAGGTTTTAAGAATATTACTATTGATTTGATGTTTGCTCTGCCTGTGCAGACGTTGGATTCGTTGAATTATTCAATAGACAAAGCATTAGAATTAGGTGTTCAGCATATTTCTGCTTATTCGCTTATGTTTGAACCCGACTCTAAGATAACAAAATTGATGGAGTTGAATAAGTTAGAACCTCTTGATGAGGATGTGGCAGCTGATATGTTCGATTTATTGTCGCGGAGATTGACTGAGGCTGGGTATGAGCAGTATGAAATATCAAACTATGCTAAGTCAGGTTTCGAGTCTTGTCATAATTCGGGTTATTGGCATGGAATGCGTTATTTAGGACTTGGTCCGAGTGCGCACTCCTTCGATGGCGAGAAGCGGTGGTCGAATGTGGCGCATACTATTAAATATAATTCACAATTCACAATTCACAATTCACAATTGTTAACCCCCTCCGCTTCGCTCGTCCCTCTAAAACAGGGGGACAATAGTGGGGTTGCTCAAGTTTTCTGCAAAGAACAGGGGGACAATAATTGGGTGGATGCGATTAGGAGTGTTGAGGTGTTGAGTGAAGATGAGCGATTTAATGAGTTGGTGTTTACGGCATTGCGAACTAAGATTGGAGTAGATTTGGTGGAGTTGAGAGGTAGGTTTGGGGATAAGAGGAGTGATAGGTTGTTGCGTCAGGCGCAGAAGTATGTTGATAGTGGGCGCATGAAGGTGGTAGATGGTCGTTTGTGTTTGACTCGTGAGGGGGTGTATATTTCGGATTCTATTATTAGTGATTTTATGATTGTGTAGGATGATGTTTAATTTGTTGTTATAGAAGAGGTCAATTGACCTCTTTTTTTTGTTGTTGGGTGTTTGTGGTTTTTGTGTAGATAAGGTTATAGTATATTTATAGTATGTTTATGGTATATTTATAGTATGTTTATCATATATTGAAGTTTGCTTGAGAATTGGGTAGTGAAAAATGTTTGGAAAATGTTTTGTGGAATGAAAAAAAAGTTGTAACTTTGTGTCGCTTTTCACGCATAGACGTGTGATGGGAAATATTAGCCCTGTGAAGCAAGCTAAAATTTTGAGTAACACATTTTTAAAAACAAAACAAACAGAATGAAAACATTTGAATTGAAAGGTACAGTTCGTACTGACCTTGGCAAAAAAGCAACAAAAGCAATTCGTGCAAACGGTAGCATCCCTTGTGAACTTTATGGTTTGGGTGAAAACATTCACTTCTCTTCTACAATGGCTGACCTTCGTAAATTGATTTACACTCCAGAAATCTTCGTTGTAGCTCTTAATATTGATGGTAAAGAGGTGAAAGCTGTTATGCGTGAAATCCAATTCCACCCAGTATCAGACCAAGTTCTTCACATCGACTTCTATCAAGTAACTGAAGATAAACCAGTAGTTATGGAAGTTCCTGTTAAATTGGAAGGTCTTGCAGCTGGTGTACGTGCCGGTGGTAAATTGGCTCTTGAAATGCGTAAACTTCGCGTTAAAGCTCTTTACACTAACATTCCTGAAATCCTTACAATTAATGTTGAAAGCCTCGAACTTGGTAAAACTATTCAAGTGCGTGCTCTCGAATTTGAAAACCTTGAACTCCTCAATGCATCTAACGCTGTTGTATGTGCTGTTAAATTGACTCGTGCAGCTCGTGGTGCTCAAGCAAAAGGTAACTAATCTATATGAAGTTTTTGATTGTCGGGTTGGGTAATATCGGTAGCGAATATGCTCATACTCGTCATAATATAGGATTCGACACATTGGACGCTTTTGCTGAAGCGTCCAATGTTGTTTTTGAGGATAAGCGTTATGGTGCTGTCGCTACTGCTAAAGTTAAAGGTCACCAGCTTATTTTGTTGAAGCCATCGACATATATGAATCTTTCGGGTAATGCTGTGCGTTATTGGATGCAGCAGGAGAATATTCCTCTCGAACAAGTTTTGGTTATTGTTGATGATTTGGCTTTGCCTTTTGGTGCTTTACGCTTGAAAGGTAAAGGTAGTGATGCTGGGCATAATGGTTTGAAGAATATTCAAGAGTGTGTTGGTTCGCAGAATTATGCTCGTTTGCGTTTTGGTATTGGTAATGATTTTCATCCAGGTGGACAGGTTGATTATGTGCTTGGTAGGTTCTCGCAAGAGCAGGAGGCTGAGAAGGGGAAACGTATTGCGGTGGCTTGTGATATTATCAAGAGTTTCTGTTTGGCGGGGTTGAATATTACTATGAATCAGTACAATAATAAATAGTTGAGAGTTGCCGTTCGGTGTTAATTTCTTAACAATAATCTCTAAGCGCTATACTTTAGTATGAATGAAGTAAGAATTGATAAGTGGTTGTGGGCAATGCGTTTATTTAAAACGCGTTCGATTGCAGCTGAAGCGTGCAAGAAGGGGCATATTATGATTGATGGTGTTGCGATGAAGCCTTCGCGGATGATTCGTGTGGGTGATGTGGTGCAGGTGCGTCGTCAGCCTGTTATCTTTTCATTCAAGGTATTGGCTCTTTCTCAAAATCGTCTTGGTGCGAAACTTGTACCTGAATATATGCAACAAGTTACTACTCCCGATCAACTTGAACTATGGGAGATGCTTAAACTCGATAAGGCTAATAATCGAGCAAAAGGTCTTGGTCGTCCAACTAAAAAAGAACGTCGCGACTTGGATGAGTTTTTTGATGATACACCGTTCTTTGTTGATGAAGAAGACTTTGATTTTGATAGTTTGTAATTTCTTGATACTTGGTGATATTTTGTTTTTGTTAGAGAAGCTCAGAAAGAGTAATATATTCCAGATTGAAGTATTTTAAGGTGTTGTTAGTTTTGTTATAAAAGCTCTGAAAGAGCGATATATTTTAGACGGGGGTGTAACCCCCGGTGATTAAAATTCATTAGATTAAGTCCTGTAAGGACGATACATAATGGAAATATGGGAAGTTCTTTAGTTAAAATAAATATTCATTTGATATTCCACATAAAAACATCAAGTGTAAAGATACAAGAAAAAGATTTATCTCTTGTTTTTGGATATATTGGAGGAATTATAACAAATTTGAGTGGAGTTTC
>JAZOUT010000115.1:0-1946 GCA_045658305.1 Candidatus Aphodosoma sp.
TAGAGGTCTCCCTGCGGAAAACAGCTTATGCGACTTTTGGCTAAAACTCGCCTAAGGGGTATTAATTTTACATCAATTGTGATGATTTTGGCGACCGCTTAGGCCTGAATCGCACCAAAGTCGCCTAAGGTGTCATACAGCACACCACACAGGGTTTTGCACCTGAGCCGTAATGGTGCAAAAAATGTGTGGAAGAGACCTTGAATTATATGGTCAGCATTTTTATTTCGGAAACCTCAAAGTCCTTACCGACCATTTCCCAAAGGAAGTGCTGGGTGTCGGTTATAAAACACTCGCAAACCATTTCGTGAATCACGATGAATTTGAGAATGAAATCTGCACTATTAGGAAGGGGATGCTGGTAACAAGCGAAAGAAAACAGGGGTAATATGTTGTTTATCTGATTTTTTGATTACATTTGCATAGTTGCAGAAGTGCACAAGACATATTTTGCTCAATCGCTCTCGAATCACCACCTCGACATAGAACGAGCAACGGAATACACTTTGAGTTTCACGCCTTAGCGTGGACTTGAATCATGAGTGTATTCGGTTTGTGGTGAACCAGAGAGCGTATGACGAAAGTCTACGCTTTTTTGTTATTAACCCATAAAACATATTGTATGAGAAAAGTTGTATTTTTAATGTCGGTTCTACTCTCGTTCATTTTTTGCGAAAAGGCATTTGCCCAACTTAACGTTACAGCTGCTATTGAAGAAAAACCTGAAAAACTACTTGTTGGGCAGGTATCTTATTCATGGCTCTATAAAACAGGAACAGGTGACTATGAATATTGGGCAAGAACTGATAATCAGTTTGACAAACATTATACGTCATTATTTCTTGGCAATACACCTCAAACAGCCGTTCAGACCTTGAATGATTTACTATCGTTAATGAATAAAAAAGTTGCTATTGTCAATGTTCAGCAATTGGATGGTGATATTACACTTAAATACGCAAATCAACTTGGAGTAAAAATGTTATGGATGAAGCAAGTTGGACAAGGTGGTAAATCTTGGATAAGTTACCCTATTGTAGAAAAGTTTATTAAATACTTTAAAGAAAATTTTCCCAACGAGTTCCTTGATGAGGAGAAACAGGGTGAGATACAATAGTATCTTATCACAAAATTATAAACAAACACATTTGAAGTGCCGGTAAGGCTGATTTTCTTGTATTGAATTAACACATATGGGGTCTTGATACAGTGTGTAATTCTGAACACAGTCTGAAAAGGACTTAGTTCTTTTGTTTTCAATGTGTTAGGAGTGAAAATCGTGCATTGGCAGGGGATGTTGTTATCTGCCCCTTGCCGATGCTATTGAAATAGTCTGTCACATCCTGCGAGTTGAGGTGTATCTCCAAGCGGTAGAGCCTCTTTGGATTGCCATAGTAACCGAGGATGTAATCCTTTTCCGAGGTCGATATTTCCGCAGCCTTGTTATATGCACATACGGTCAAACCCTTCGCCTTGTGCTGTGCATTCTTTGGTCTTCCCATCGTTGAGGTACTGATTTTCTCCTTTGTCTCATCGGAGAGTTCTCTGAATTTTCGTTTTCCTGTAATCATGGTTTTCTCTTTTATTATAAATATTAGTAAGAATAGGAAGATTGTAAAGTGTAGTAGAAAAATTTTTGTTGCCGATGCCGGATAAATTCAGTGAAAACAATAGTGTTAAAGCCTACTGAGGTTATCTCTCCGGCATGAATAATAAGGCGAGTTACTTAGTTTGATTATGCCATATAGCCCCTCCGGTGGGGTAAGGGAAGTCTGAACAGCGGGATAACAAATTCACGCTGACTACTGTATTGCGGAGGTGGGGAAATTCTCTTGGAAAGTCTTGGAGATATGGAAAAAGTTCGTACCTTTGTGGCAGTTGTGTGGGAATAATTCATTCCCGAATGTTTTATCAGGTGTCTATCTCCCAAATGGCACCTGATTATT
>JAZOUT010000116.1:0-61273 GCA_045658305.1 Candidatus Aphodosoma sp.
ACCTTTGCGGTCGATGAAACCACCGAGGAATGGAGTGAGCACCATTGCCAAGATAGGGAAGCAGCTGAAGTGTTGTGCACCGCTTGTGATATCGAGAGTTTTGTTCAAGAAGTCAGGAGCATAGCGTTGGAATGGGAAGATAGCAGAGTAGTAGAGCACGCAAAGCAATGCCACCAACCAGAACATTTTGCTAGTGAAGATTTTGCCAAGGTCGCTGAATTTGAATTCTTCTTCAGAAGCCTCTTCTTTGAGTTCGCCAGCAGCTTCGAGTTGTTTGTCGAATTTGCGGTCCATAATGACGAATACGAAGTAGAAGATAAGACCAATCATAAGCAATACAGCGCCGAACAATACAGGAGCAGACACTGATTTACCAAAGCTATTTGACACCATAGGAGCGAGCCACATAGCAGCGATCACACCAAGACGAGCGATAGACATCTCCAAGCCCATAGCCATAGCCATCTCTTTGCCTTTGAACCATTTAGCGATAGCTTTAGATACTGTAGTACCAGCCATTTCGCAACCACAACCGAAAATCATAAAGCCAAGGCAAGAGAGTTTGGCAGAAGCAGGAAGAGCAACCCACCAAGAGCCGAGCCATGATTCGAGACCAGTGCCAACGAAATATTCGCTCATAGCATAGAATTTGATGCAAGCACCGATAACCATCAATGATGCAGAGAGAAGACCAGTGAAACGGATACCCATCTTGTCGAGGATGATACCAGCAAAGATGAGGAAGAAACAGAATACGTTAAGGAAGTATTCTGATGCAGCGTATGTACCGAAAGTACTGCTGTCCCAACCGAGAGTAGTGTCGAGAAGTTCTTTAAGTGGAGAGAGCATGTCCACAAACATGTAGGCAAAGAACATCATCAAAGCGATGAGAATCAATGCCGACCAACGAGCGATGAACGAGTCGTTGATGAATTGTTGAATTTTTTGAGTCATTGTTTTTTTTATAGTTTTTGATTAGTATTATAGACTTGATATAGTATCTGTATAATAACGTGCAAAGGTACAAAAAAATATTTATACTAGCAAAAAAAAACATAAAAACGAGATAATTTTATCTCGTTTTTATGTTTATACAAAACTTTAAAATAGGATTAAAGAATTTCGTCGATGATAGCAGTAATTTTTGCTTCAGATGTAGCACCAACGATTTTTTTACCAGGAACCATTTCTCCGTTTTTGAAGAAAAGGATAGTTGGTACTGAACGGATTGCAAATTCTTCTGTTGTCTCAGGAGATTCTTCGATATCTACTTTACCAACAGCAGCACGACCTTCGTAAGCTGTTGCGATTTTGTCGATAACTGGTTGGAGTGATTTACATGGACCGCACCATGCAGCACCAAAATCTACTACAACTACTGCGTTGTTAGCTAAAACTTCTTTGAAGTTAGCATCTGTAATGTGTAATGCCATAATTTTAAGTTTAGTTATTAGTGATTAATTATAAGTTATTAGTGATTGTTTTTTAGCATGATGAATAATTGTGTATTATGTATCGTGCATCAAGTTTTATCAGTTTTGCAAAGGTAACTATTTTAATTTATAATTATACCTTTTGAAATCATAAAATTTGTTAAATTTTTATTATTCGATTTCCTTTTTTGTATTTTTGTTGTTATTAATCCAAAATTTTATAGATCCTTCTTTTTCTAAAATTTCTAATTCGTTGATTAATTGATTTGTTGGATTGATATGAATTTTTTTTGATCTTAAACTAATATTGCTACTACTTTCAGGGTCATATACTTCAAGGAATAATTCAGTATCGCCATTATTTACGTCTAATATTTCTAATAATTTGTGGGTTAGTTCGGTATTTATTCTACCTAATTGTAGTGCGATTGTAATTTTTTTAACGAGTTTAGTAGCAACATTTTCCAATAATTCCATTTTAAGAATTTTTGTTTCGAATTCTTTAGGTATGTTATCATCCTTTTTAGGTGCAAATTTCCAATCGCTACCACGCTCTTGTGTTTTTACGATTATGGCGACAAATAGATTTTCCTTTAAATAGTTGCGATAAGCAGTATAGTCGTTACCGAATAGAGGAAATTCGTAACTACCAGTGTAGTCTTGTAGAGTAAGTATTCCGAAAGGTGTACTTTTTTTTGTCATACCTTCGCGACATGCAGTAACAATACCCGCCACGGTGAATGTTTTAGCATCTCTATTCTTTTTTATATCATCGATTTGATTCAAATTGACGCATGCATATTGAATAGGTACACGATATTGGTCAAGTGGGTGAGACGAGAGGAATATGCCAACGTATTCTTTCTCTTTGCCAAGTCGTTCGAGTGTTGACCAAGGTTCTGTTTTTGGTATTTCAGGTTTAGGTATTTCGAGAGTTTCGTCATCAAATCCGCCGAACAATGAATTAGTATTCATTTGTTTGTCTTGTTGATAACGGTTGCCATATCGAATTAGGGTTTCGAGGGTTTGTTCGCCTTTAGAATTTAGAGCAAAATATTGTTCACGAGTTACATCTTCGAAGCAGTCGAATGCACCTGATAGCGCTAAAGATTCGATAGTTTTTTTGTTGCAAGCAGTTAGGTTTACTCGTTCAAGGAAGTCGAATATTGATTTGAACGCACCATTGTTTTTACGTTCATTTACAATACTTTCGACCGCACCTTCTCCCACACCTTTCACACCTCCAAGACCAAATCTAATCTCACCTTTTTGATTTACAGTAAAGTAGAGTTCAGATTCGTTTACATCAGGACCTTTTACAAGTAATCCCATATTTTTACATTCGTCCATAAATTTAGTTACGTCCGAGATGTTGTCTTTGTTGCGAGTGAGGTTGGCTGCCATAAATTCGGCAGGGAAGTGAGCTTTAAGGTATGCAGTTTGATATGATACCCATGAGTAGCATGTAGCATGCGATTTGTTGAATGCGTATGAAGCAAACTTTTCCCAGTCAGCCCAAATTTTTTCGAGTTTAACGGGGTCGTGACCATTGCCTTGACCTTGAGCAATAAATTTAGGTTTCATTTGGTCAAGTTTGTCGCGCAATTTCTTACCCATAGCTTTACGTAAAGCATCCGATTCGCCACGCGTGAAATTTGCTAATAGACGCGAGAGAAGCATCACTTGCTCTTGATATACTGTAATACCGTAAGTATCTTTGAGATACATTTCCATGCAGTCTAAGTCATATTCAATAGGTTCGCGACCATGCTTACGCGCAATAAACTGCGGAATATAATCCATCGGACCAGGACGATACAAGGCATTCATCGCAATAAGGTCTTCAAATACAGAAGGTTGCAACTCCTTTAAATACTTTTGCATACCAGGAGACTCGAATTGGAATGTACCAATAGTGCGTCCTTCGCTATATAACTTATAAGTTTCGGCATCGTCGATAGGTATTTTGTCTATATCAATGTCGATATCTTTTGATTTTTTGATATTGCGCAATGCCTCTTTGATGATTGACAATGTTTTCAACCCCAAAAAGTCCATCTTAATCAAACCCACCGATTCAATCACCGACCCCTCATATTGCGTAACGAGCATATCTTCGTTGGTGTCTTTATCCTGAGCTGTCGATAGAGGAGCAAATTTCTTAAGATCATCAGCACCAATGATTACACCGCAAGCATGCACACCAGTCTGGCGCACAGTGCCTTCGAGCATTTCGGCATACTTTAGAGTATCGGCAAGATTGCGGTCTTCGCCGTTACGAGCTTCAGCTAATTCAGGGACGTATTTAAGGCAGTTTTTGATATTTACTTTAGGTACTTTACCTGTTTTTGGATCGGCTTTATCATCCCCAAATTTGTCGGGAATTAATCCTGTTAAACGGTTGACATCAGGTAGTGGAACATTTTGTACACGACCGACATCTTTAATTGACGATTTTGTAGCCATTGTACCATATGTAATAATGTGTGCCACCTTTTCTTTACCATATTTTTCAGTCACCCAACGCAACACCTCGCCACGACCATCATCGTCGAAGTCTATATCGATATCGGGCAATGAAATACGGTCAGGATTCAAGAAACGCTCAAACAGCAAGTCATATTTCAATGGGTCTATATCAGTGATTTTCAAACAATATGCCACCACCGAACCTGCTGCCGAACCACGACCTGGACCAACCGATACCCCCATACCGCGCGCAGCAGATATGAAGTCTTGCACAATCAAAAAGTAACCAGGGAAACCCATTGTTTTCATAATATGTAGCTCAAACACAATGCGTTCCATCGTGTCGTCTGGCACAGGGTCGCCATAGCGCATTTTTGCTCCATCAAGAGCGAGTTTGCGAAGATAATCTGCTTCTAGTTTAATACGATACAATCGCTCGTATCCGCCAATGGCCTTTATCTTCTTTTCTGCATCTTCTTGGCTCATCACCACCTCGCCCTTTTCGTTGCGAGTAAACTCATTGAAAAGGTCTTCGTGACTGAATTTTTGGCGATACTCCTCTTCCGTGCCAAATTCGGCAGGGATGTCGAACATAGGCATAATAGGACCGCGGTCGAGACTATATACCTCCACTTTGTCGGCAATCTCCATCGTATTAGCCAATGCTTCAGGTACATCGGCAAATATCTCTGCCATTTCTTCTGGGGTTTTCAACCACTCTTGTTTTGTGTAGCGCATACGATTTGGATCGTCAAGGTCTTTGCCTGTCGAAAGACAGATTAAGCGGTCGTGAGCCTCGGCGTGTTCCTCTTCTACAAAGTGCACATCGTTAGTGGCAATCACCTTGGTATTAGTCTTTTCAGCTAATTCAAGTATTTTTTTATTTACTTGTTTTTGGCGTTGATATACGTTTTGGTCGGCTCCAGGTTTGTCTGTCTTATGGCGTTGGATTTCGAGATAATAGTCGTCGCCAAACACCTCTTTAAACCACATAATGCTCTTTTCTGCTTCATCCATATTGCCGGCTATGATGTGTTGTGGTATTTCGCCACCCAAGCAAGCCGAGCATACGATAAGTCCCTCGCTATGAGCCTTAAGTATCTCTTTATCAATACGCGGGCGACGATAGTATCCATCAATCCAAGCCATTGATATTATTTTGCAGAGGTTTTCATAGCCTTTAGGGTTTTTAGCCAAAAGCACTAAGTGATAGCCTGATGCATCTACAATCTGTTCTTTACCATTTTCAGGATTTATAGTTTTAAAATCCTTGTCTTTATTGTGCAAAGAACGACGTGCACAGTAAGCTTCACAACCAATGATAGGTTTGAAGTATTCTTTTTCTTTTGCTTCAATTTGCGCTTTTATCTCATTAACGCTATCCCAATTGCATATCTCTTCGGCTTTTTTTAGCTCTTTTTGAAGTGCTTTAATAGCATCTTTAACCTTTCCGTTAACCTTAGCGGCAGTGTCAACTAATTCTTTGATACCAAACATATTACCATGGTCGGTAATAGCAATGGCATTCATCCCAGTGCGCTTGCATTTATCGATAAGGTCGCCCACTTTCGACATCCCATCAAGGATAGAATAGTGAGTATGTACGTGTAAGTGTGTGAATTGAATCATAATTAATTTGAAAGTCTACAGTCAACGGTCTAAGGTCAACAGATTATCTCTATCAGTCGACCATTGGCTGTTGTCTGTTGACACGACTGAAGGGAGTTTAAAACTGAAAATAAATAAAGGCTTGTAGGTCGGCAGTGATGAATTGATAGACGATGAATACTACTGCTACAACGAGTATAGCCATTACGGGTAGAGGCAGTAGTGCGAAGTTGATACGGTACCAGCGTTTCCAACGTACGGGTAACCAATGGATTATCATGCCGATGATGAATAATACGAACACCTTCCAATATCCGAGACAGATGTCAGGCACTACCTCTAAGTTCCAAGCCGAACCCATTTGGTGTACCATATTTTTGGCCGTGTTCCAAGCATGCTCGTTGGCTAGATCAGGATCGAGATTTGAACCCGAACGGAAGAATAATCGTGTGAAACTAATGAAAATAAATGTTTGAAATATCCCCCAAACGTTTCCAATAGTAGAATCCGATTTAATTGTGCATTTGTGCATTGTGCATTTGTTGTATATCCAACGGATTAATGTTCCAAACGCTATAATTCCACACCAAACGGCAAGCACATTCCATATTGGCGCAGGGGCTAAATAAGTCAATCCAACGAGTAGGGCAGCGACCAATGCCACCATCAGCATTTTTATGTTCATAGACCATCCGCGCCAAATCTTATAGATGAGCATACCCACGCCATTTAGTCCACCCCAAATCATAAAGTTGAAACTTGCTCCGTGCCAAAGTCCGCCTAAGAGCATAGTAATCATCATATTGAGGTTGGTGATGATTTTGTTGCGACGTTCAGGTCTAACAATACCCCAAATCACGATACCCAAAGCAATGCCAAGCACTATGACGGCAATGATTATGCTACCTGAGAGCAATATCCCTATGGCTGCGATAGCAACAATCCAAAAGAACGTGCCAAACGTTGCATTGCGATTACGGCCGAGTGGGATGTAGAGATAATGTTGCAACCAGCGCGAGAGCGATATGTGCCAACGTTTCCTAAAGTTGCTCGCATTTGGTGCTTTGTATGGCGAGTTGAAGTTTTGAGGTAGGTAGAATCCCATAATCATTGCTACGCCAATGGCGATGTCGGTATAGCCTGAAAAGTCGGCATATACTTGTAATGAGTAGATAAATAGAGCCATAAGGTTTTCGAATCCGGAGAATAGCATTGGATTGTCGAAAACACGATCGATGAAATTGACTGCGAGGTAGTCGCTGAGTATTATTTTTTTTGCTAAACCATTGAGTATCCAAAATATAGCTATGCCGAATTGGCGGCGACCGAGGAAGTATGGTTTATAGATTTGTGGTATGAATTCGGCTGCGCGTACTATAGGACCTGCTACAAGTTGAGGAAAGAAAGAGACATAAAAACCATAGTCTAGAACATTCTTTACAGGAGCTATACGACGACGATATACATCCATTGTGTAACTGATAGTTTGGAATGTATAGAACGAAATACCTACAGGTAGAATGATTTGGTCAACACTAAAACGGTTTGAGCCTGTTATGGCGTTACCTATTGTGGCAAAATAGTCGTAAACTTGAAATGTTGTACCAAAGAGTGAATTGACGAGGTCAATGAAGAAGTAGGAGTATTTGAAATAGCTGAGTACTAATAGGTTGATACAAATACTAAGACCTACGAATAGTTTGCGATGTAACTCTTTGTCGGAGCGATAGACGAGTTTGGCTATAAAGAAGTCGGATATAGTGGCAAATATGAGTAGTAGAACGAATAGTCCGCTTGTTTTGTAGTAGAAGAATAGGCTGACGATAAATAGGAAAGTATTGCGTAGCAGGCGTTTAGAGTGTATCAATGAAAATATAGCAAAGACAATAGCAAAGAATGCCCAAAAATAGAATTGGGTGAAAAGCAGTGGCGAATTTTCGTCAAAAGCAAATGTCTTTGATAAAAAAGATAGTATTAAATCCATCGTATTATTAGTTGAGAGTTTAGAGGTTGGGGCTTAGAGTTGAGAATTTATTAGTTTTTAATTTTTGTATAGCCATTCGTATATGATGGCGTTGTAGAGCATGTCGCCGAGGAGGTTGTAGCCTGGGATGAGGAAGTGAACTCGGTCTTTGTTGGCAAGTCCGACTTCGTTCCACACAGATATAGAGCCGAGTCCGCCCATTATTTCGTATAAATCCCATACTGCAGCGTTGTGTTGTTCAGCTAGTTCGTGCATTGCTTGCTGTACGAGTGCGGTGTTTTTGTTGAGTCCATAACTCCGACGACCTACACGCACTACGCAGTCGTTGTTTGTGATGAATATTATGGCACAGTTGGGATTTACGGCATATATTTTTGACAATAGTTGATTATAGCGTGTTTTGAATGTTTCTTTGCTGAATCTGCCGTATTCTACGTTTGCATCATTTACTCCGATTGCCATGATTGCTAGGTCTGGTTTGATGAATGTCATTTGCTCTTCAAACTTTTCGCATCGTAGCCATGATTGTAGTGAGGCTCCATTTACGCCCATTGAGTGATAGGTGATACCATTGAAATCGTTTTCGGGCAAGAGTCCCATTATTGAGAATTTCCAGTTGGTGTTGGTTGTGCAGTATTCGTTGGTAGGTGATTGTATATTGTCAGATTCGAGACCTATATCAAGTTGATAAGAGTTGAGAATTGAGAGTTGAGAGTTGAGAGTTTGAGCACTATCTTTCTCATTGTATATTTTTTCTAATTCGAGAGAAAGAGAATTTTGTATAGAGTCTTTTATATTAATAAATTGTGAGTTATACTTGTTGTAAAGACGGTCGAAATCAGAGGTTTTGCCTAATGCGATTGTGCCTTTTTCTGCAAAGTTGTTTAGGTAGAATACGAATGTGCTATCTTCGTAGATTGATGGTATTGTGTCGTTTCCGATGATTAGGATTGGCATTAGTTGTTTGTCGCCGAGAGAGGCAAATAGGCGTAGTTTGTTGTATTTCCAATTGGTGTTAAATTCTTGGGGGTTGAGGTTGAATGTGATTGAGCTATTTAAGTCGTTGGTAGATATAGTGTAGCCCATCATGCCAAGTGTTTCGGTAACGGGTGGGCGAGAGTTTTGGCAACGTTTCCATTCGCCAGAGTATTTTATTTCGAAATTTTTAGGGTTGTTGGTACGTGCTGCTGAATATGGAAATATGGCTCCACGTTCGCCACCGAAGCCTGGAAGTATGTTTGAAAAATTCATGCGCATTCGGTTTGGGAATACGCCTGCTTGGATGTGTGAGCCTCCGATGTGTACGATGTTGATTTCGTTGTTGCCCCAAAGTGCGAGTGAGTCTAATTTGTCAAAAAAGGTGTTTAATTTGTTTGAGTCGCCTTTGAGTATTAGTTTGTTTGCATCGTAATTAATACAATCGTAGTGTGGCAATTGACGCATTAGAGGATACGTTTGCGCAAATGAATTTAGTAGTATGGTTATGGTTGATAATAATGTAAATATAAATCGATTCATTGGTTCATTTTTTTGTTAAATACACACTGTGAGTGGTGGTGGTTTTCTTGCTTGAAGGTTGCTTGAAGGTTGCTGTTGGGTAGGGTTGTGGTATACACAATGAGAGTGTGTATTTACTGTTCTTGAATTTTATATAATTCGTAGGCTTTCATTAGGCCTTGCCACAGCATTTCGCTTGCGTGGTTTGATCCTGCGTATGTGAAGTGGATGTGGTCGGAACCTGCAAGTGGAGGGTTGCTATTGACCCAATTAGTCATAGAGTTCATTCCGCCCATTGCACCATATAAATCCCAATAAGCGACATCGTTGAGTAGGCACATTTGGCGTAACGAGTCAATGAGTTTTGGTAAATGTGGATAGGTTTGCATAGTGCCATTTATGTTGGTTGACATGTCGGATGGGCCGATGAATAGTATTTTTGATTGTGGTGATATGGTGCGTAGATATTTGATTTGGCGAGTGAGTTGTTCGCAGTATGAAGCGATGGCTTTATCTGTTTTTGTGTAAGGCACTCTGTTACCTCCGAATTGCATAATTATAAGAGGTATAGAGTTTTGAGTGTAGTATTCGCGTAGGCTTTCGCTGTTGATAGAGGTAAATATTGTACCTGAACAACCACGCATAGCGGCATTGTCAAATTGTACACCTGCGTTGCCTCCATCTACCATAAAGCCGTGTATCAAAGCTTTTCCATTCATGAATATAGTGGCACGGGTAGTGGAGTCGGGTAGTTGGAATGTAATAGAGTGGTCTTCTATGTCGGCAGTTTTAGTTATGCTTGAGTTTTTAGTTGTGAGTGTTGCGGTAGTTGGGTGTTTTATTTCATCAAGTAGTATGGTTATTTTATTGAAATATTTAGTGTTATTGCGAGTTTTGTTATAGTTGAGACGATAGAATGAGAATGTGGCTGTATCGGTGAGTAGGGCAGTCTGACCGAGTGGACCATAGTTGCAATCTTCCATGCGCATGTCTTGTGTGCCATACACAAGGTAGCGAGTGAGTGAAGCTGAGCATTTTTGTCCGAATGACGAAGTCGGAATTGTCTGTATAGCAGGAACTAATCCTACGCCATATCCACCAAATGTGTCTTGCATTGCGGTACGCAAATAGTTTGACATACGGTCCTCTTCTATTTGCGAATCGCCATAATGAATTATACGAACCTTATGTTCGCTTGCTTTTTCAAGAGCTTCAAATAGAGGAAAGATCCATTCAACGCTATCATTTGGATATGAAGGAGAATAATTATATGTTAATATTTTGCGACGAGCTTTCACGTATTCTGAAGCCTTTTCTTCTTCTATTTGGCGTTGTAAAGCTTCCATGCCGAAGAATATTTGGTCTATATTAACCAATGGTTTTTCGCTATATTCAATATTGCCTTCCATTACCTCTTGAGGCGAAGGAAAGGTTATGTTTATTGAACTAAATGCTACACCATCCGTAGGAATTGCATAACCCAATAATCCCATCATAGTGAATACAGCAGTAATAAATAGTATTGTTTTGTATGCTTTCATAATTTTAGCTAGTAGTTGGTAATGAGTCTAGTAAGTTAGTAATGAGTAATTAGATTAGTATAATTTTCATTTTTTTTTGACAAAGGCTCAAAGACTTTTGGTTCTCAATTTTTAATTTGTGTGTATTTTTAATTTTTGACCGATTCTAATCATGTCAGATTTCAAGTTATTCCATTGTTTTAATTGTCGTACGCTAACTTTGTGTCGCTTTGCAATGTGACCGAGTGTGTCGCCTGATTTCACGTGGTATATTTTTACCGCATTGGCTTTCTTTATAGCTGCAATACGGGCTTGCTCTTGTTGCTCTTTTTGTTTTTTCAATTCATTCTGTTCTTCTAATAAGACTTTTTCTTCTAATTTGTATATCGAATTAAGTTTTTTTATTTCGATATATTCAGGGATAAACGCTTCATTAATCCAATTAGTAGATGGTAATACAGTTGAATTATAGCGATAAAAATTATTTGCATTTAAAAGAAGAGAATCTTGTAATGTACTGATGCGAATGGGGTGGTTAAATTTATGTTTTATATATCCAGTGTGGTTGTAAATTGAATCTAATTGATTAAAATTGATAAATTTTGTACTATCACTGATATGATTTTTAGGTAAATTATTGCATAATTTGTCAATATCCTCGTCGGTTGTATTTTGTAAATCAATATTATATACTTTAGCTACCTCAATCATTAAAGCCGCACCATTTAAATATGCCAACATAGCAATTTTTTCGTTTCCATAATGTATTATTAAATCTTTAAGATAACGAGCAGCCACTTCCGATGACAATCTTAGGTCATAACGTTGGTCAATTTCATTGTTCACAATCAATCCGTATTGGCGAGCCACAGGAGTAGTCAAACCCCAAATGCCAGCAGAATAACCATTGTTGTAATTTATGCTTAAATCTGGTGAAATATATGTCGGTATCATCGCCATAGATTTAGTAAGACCATACGATACAAACAATGAATCCCAAGGTAACTTTATGTTACACTGGGCATTAAATATAGTCGTAAATAGTATTATTATAGTTAAAAAATTCTTCATATTCTTTTGGTCGTAATTCTTGCAAAGATACGAAAAATAATCTGTATAAACTTAGTTTTTTGCGTTAAAAAAACTAACAAGTTTTACACATAAAAAGTTGATTGGATTAAATGAGTTGCATTTTTAAGCAATACGGTTTGAATATTTAAAAAAATTTGCGTGAAAATGCTTAAAAATTTGTGTGTATCAGAAAAATGTAGTAAATTTGCGCATTGAAAAACTGCTATATAACATAATTATAAAACATAGTTATAAAACATATTTTTAAATGGTAAAGAGTGGAGTTAAAGGCCTAAAACCTATCGACGAGATGTCGGATATATGGTTGGCATTGACTAATGAAGAACGTATGTATCTTCGAGAGAATACTAAGTATCAGGAATTTAAGAAAAATGAGATGATTTATTGTGAGGGAGAAGTGCCTGAATTTATGTATTGCGTTATTGCTGGAAAAATCAAAATTTTTAAGAATGGTATAGGAGGGCGTCAGCAAATATTGCGTTTCATACGAGAAGGTGAAAATTTTGCTTTTCGTGCCTATTTTGCCGAAGGAAAATATGTTACGTCGGCTACTGCGCTTGAAGTTGTGAAGGCTTATGCTGTACCTTTGACTGTGATTCGTCAGATTTTGGAGTCGAACAATCGTCTTGCGATGTTGTTTATTAAACATTTGTCGGCTGATTTAGGCGATATAGATTCGCGTATTGTAAGTCTTACACAAAAACATATACGTGGACGTTTAGCTGAAGCTTTGGTGATATTATTAGATACATATGGTATTGATAATGAGACTAAAGAATTGAAAGGTGCGCTTTCGCGCGAAGACCTTGCTGGGTTTGCTAATATGACGGCTTCGAATGCTATTCGTACACTTGCGGCTTTCGATTCAGAAGAGATTATTGCGTTGGAGGGCAAGAAGATAAAGATATTGAATGAAGCTCAATTGAGAAAGGTTAGTTTGTTGGGATAGCTTTCCTTATGTTATAGATGTCTTGTTTTTGTCATGTCAGAGTATCTGAAAAATATTGTAAATGAAGTGTATAGGTTGGCGGATGCGAAGTTGTTTGCGCTAGCCTTTGTTCGTTTGCGTTTTTTGTTGAAGGAGTTGCATGAGTGGTGGGCAATTCAGCGATGTGAGGAATTAGAGACTTTGTGTGGTCAGATGCTTAAGTATAGTTTGGGCGATTATGAAGACCCTGATAGAGGAAAGATTATAGCTCAGTTGCAAGTAGATATTTGTGAATTGGCTGACGATATTGTGGATGCGATTGAGTTGCGTAAATTATATTTTGAAAAGACTAATACACAATCGATAAATTTGAAGTCTGAGTTGTTGGTCGAGGGTTTGGTGTTTGATGATGAAAGGTCGAAGGCATTGGTTGATTTATTTAGAAGTGTGTGGTTGAATGGGCGATTGAAAGCAGAGGATAGACGAGAGTTAATAGCTTTTATTGAAAATAAAAATATTGAGCTTACTGCTCGCATGATGGTGGTTTCGGCATTGATGTTGAAGGGTTTGCGAATGTACGATAGATCGGTGTTGATGATATATATAGCATTGTTAGATACTGTTGATGCAAGATTGAAAGCACGCATAATGGTTGGATTGCTGATGATTTTATCGGTATATGGCAACAAGATTGAGCGTGATGAGGAGATGAGTGCCGAAATGGAGAAACTATTTGTAGATGAGAGATTTTCGGTAGATGCAGATAAGGCGTATAAGCACATTATCAATACGTTTGGTACAGATAAAGTTACGGAGAAGATTAAGACAGAGATATATCCCGAAATATTTAAGTCAGGGGCAAAATTGCACCAGATGCTGAAAGACGAAGGAGCTGATGTGATGAACGAAGATGAATTTAATCCGAAGTGGGAGAAAGCATTGATGGACGATGAGGGCGTATCTGCTAAGTTGCGTGAATTTGGTGATATGCAGATGCAAGGCGCAGATGTTTATATGAGCACGTTTTCGAGCATGAAAGGTTATGTCTTTTTCAATGAATTGGCACATTGGTTCATGCCATTTGATGTAAAACAAGGGGATGTGGCTCGTATGATGGCAGATATGCCAGATGTGTTAAGATTTTTTGCAGAATCAACACATATTTGCAATTCCGACAAATACTCGTTTTTTTACAGCATAGCTCAGATACCAGCCGATAGTTTCAAGTCGATGATGACAGGCATGGGAGCAGATGCTGAGGCGGTTAGAGAAGATTTAGATTCTGAGAATTGGAAGAATAATTCAGATAAATTATATGCTGTTGAAGTAAGAAATTACGTGTTGGATTTGTTCCGATTCTATAGACTATATCCACGTCGAAACGATTTTGTTAATCCGTTCGATTTTGTTGATAAATTCAAAACAAACCAATGGTTGTTTGGTTTGATGGGATTAGATTTGAAAAAGTCGGTGTGTAAGTATCTTTTTGAGGTAGGGAATCATTTTAATGCAAGTTGTTTCTTCGAATATTTAGATGCACAACAAGTGTGGGATGCATATTTTTATCAACAAATGGGGTTTTGTTATCAAAGTTTGGGAGATTATCGAGAAGCAATTGCATGTTATGAAAAGGCAGATTTGTTAGAGGCGAATGACGTGTGGACACTAAAACATAAAGCCTTTTGCTATCGAAGATTAGAACGTTTAGACGAAGCAATCGAAGCTTACGAAGCGATATTGAAATTAAAAGAAGATGATGTGCCTACAATGCTTAATTTAGCAAATATGTATCTCGGCAAAAACGATTTTGAACAGGCTCGAATACTACTATATAAGGTGGATTATTTGAAACCAAATAATTATAAAGCAATGAGTGGGTTAGCGTGGTGTCTATTTGTGGATGGTGATTATGAGAAAGCTATGACCTATTATGATAAATTGTCACAACATAAGGATTTTTCGGAAGAAGATGCGTTGAATGGAGGGCACACATTTTGGGTATTAGGAGCCAAAGATATTGCACGAGAATATTATCGTAAGGCAAAGGCATTGATAGCCAATGATGTTAGATTTGCAGAAAAGATGATAGAAGATGCCGAGCATCTCAAACGATTAGGACTTTCAGATGAAGATATAGTCATATTAATTAACCAAATATTGTTTTAAAAACTTTTACAATTTTTACAGCTATGAAAAAAATTATTGCTACAACTAATGCTCCTGCAGCAATTGGTCCTTACAGCCAAGCAAACCAAGTGAATGGTATGTTGTTCATTTCAGGTCAACTTCCAATTGACCCAGCAACAGGCAAATTCGTAGAAGGTGGTGTTGCAGAACAAACTCACCAATCACTTAAAAACGTAAAAGCTATTCTTAACGAAGCAGGTTACGATTTCTGTGATGTAGTTAAAACTACAGTATTCCTTTCTGACATTGCTGACTTTGCGGCTATGAACGAAGTTTATAAACAATACTATCAATCAGAATGCCCAGCACGTTCTGCTTTTGCAGTAAAATCACTTCCAATGGGTGCTCTTGTTGAAATCGAAACTATCGCAGGTAAATAATAGTTCTTACTATATTCAAAAAAACTTCATTCTATTTCTTGTAGAATGAAGTTTTTTTTGTACCTTTGCGGTTGCTTGGTGGTAATATTAACCAAGCAAAAGACATAATATTATGGCGTTTACTTACGCTTAGTTTTGACGTTCTGAAATCCTAGGAAAATTTCAAAATTGCATGTTAAAACAAAAGCAGCGGTGAATGCCCCGTAGGTGTGTATTTTTTGCATGCCTACGTTATGCTTATATAGCCATTGGTGTGCTTTTTGCACTGCTAATGGTAAATTATGAGTATGGCGTAGTGTAATTATACATATCCAGCGTGGGCTTTTGGCGTTGCTCGTGAACATGCAAGGGCAACATTTCCTAGGAGCCTCAGAACGTGAAGCGAGCAACAGTTCAGGGCTTCACGCTTTTTTTGTATCCAAATAGAAACAAAATTTAAATAACCATTATGGGGCGAATTATTAAGTTTATAGAACAATTAGGTAATGGTAGTTATAAGTGCTATAATACAAAGAAAATATTATTAGATTCTAATGATAATGATTCTATTGTTTATAACTATGACGATAAAACTCCATCGACATCAAATAGAAATGAATTTGCAGAAACCAATAGAAGTAGAGTTCATACTGTATCTTTGAGTGATATGGTTAGTGGTAAACATTTTTCTTCTCTTTTTCATTTTTTTCTTGATGGTTCTCGCCATACATATAAAATTGATGATATTGGAATAGCAAAAAAAATATACCCAATTGTTGCTGGTCAAATAATTGTTGGTTGTTGTGAAAGGGTAGATAGAGATACTTTCAGAAAAGAAAAACTGTTGAATAAAATAGTTATTTCTATGCCAGATGATTTTGATGAGTATGATGGTGGTGAGAATTTTTGTCGTTCTTTTTGTGAAAGAATCAATTTAGAATTAGAAAAAAATACATTCTTTAAAGAGCGAAATATTAATATTTCAAATTTGTTGTTATATCGCACATATATGGCAACTGATTTAGACAAAGATAATTACAAAAACAGAGCTGTTGCAAAAATTCAAAATGAAATGACAGATGAAGAACAACGGATGGTTGCAGCTTTATGTAAAGAAAATAAATTGGATGATAGTAATTGGTTGATTAAAGATGGTTCTTTGGAATATAGTCCAAGTTTCACTAATATGAATTCTGTTACTTGGAATAATTACAGAGACAATTATAGGCATGTGGTAGGGGTTTCAAAAATGTTTGACCCTGAATTGATGACAGATTTTGAAGGCAATCGCTTAGCAAAAACAATTGCCAGCTTAAAACCTTTTGAGAGAACAAAAGTATATCGATATAAAAAAGAATATGGTTCTGGTGAAACTGCTTATTATGCAATTTGGTATTTGAGATTGCGTAATAGTAATTTTAGAGATACTTGTTTTTCTGATATTGTGAAATGTGAAATGGTGTTGATGAAAGACAATGACAATATTGATAGTGATTTAGTTGATACAATCAGTGCTAGTTTAATTAAAGAGGCTTACCCTGTCTGCTATGGCTCAGATACCAGATGGGCAAACCACTTATATCCTGTATATTTGACAGAATCTTTCTGTAAGTCAAATTATCTTAATAGTGAAATATTTAAAAATTTATTCTAATTCATATGAAAGTAATAGGTAAAATTTCGGCAACAGAAAAAATGCCATCAACTATTGATGAATTTTATTTTTGGACAGACAAAAAAAGGATTTTAAGTCCTTTTGATATTATTAAAGTTGAACATGAAAGGAATTCAATCACATATGGTGTTATTGAAGAAATTTCACATGTTACTGATGCAACAAGTCCGTTTTCTAGTTATATATCAAGTGATTTTGGGTGTGTAGATGAAGGCATTGGTGCAATGAATCGTATGGGTATGAATTATGTTAAAGCTAGAGTTGTATGTAATACAGAGGATATTTATACTCCTGTTTTGGATGGTAAACAAGTGATGTTATGTGATGCGAATGATATTCGTATAGCATTAGGTTTAGATAAAATTAAAAATCCTTTGGTGTGTGGTTATCTCCAAATGTATAAAGGATATGAAGCATGTAAGGTAAAAGTAGAATTAAATTCTCACTTTTTGATAGGTCCAGAGGGAGCACACATGAATGTTTCTGGTATTTCTGGATTAGCTGCAAAAACATCATATTCTATGTTTTTGTTGAATGTTTTACAACAAAAATTTAGATTGGAAAATGGTGGTTCTGTTGCCTTTGTTTTCTTTAATGTTAAAGGTCGTGACCTCATGGCAATAGATGAACGAAATGTTGATTTATCGCAAGATGATAAAGATATATATGTTGATTTGGGTGTTAATGCAGAGCCATTTACTAATGTAAAATATTATTATCCTTTTAGCAAAACAGATAAAGAAAATATACAAAGTTATGCTCATCATGATGATGTAAAACGACAAAAACAAAATAATAATGCATTCATTTATAAATTTACCTATGAGGATTCTGTTGATAAATTAGACTTGTTAATGGCTAATGAAGATGATTCAACAGGCACAATGGAAAGTTGTGTGTTGCATATCATGAATGGAGGAGGTAATTTTGCAGGTGTAAATACATGGGAAGAGTTAAATACTCGTCTTGATAATTGTACTAAAACTGCAGCTAATGGAGGAAAACCAGATGCAGGAATAACTGTTGCTAGTTGGCGTAAATTTAAGCGTTGTGTTAGTAAAGCAATAAAAAATGATGTGTTTGCAAAAGTTTTGACTAATGCTGTAGATTTAACTAAAGAAATAGAGAATAATTTGACAGCAAACCAAGTGATGGTTATTGATATTGCAAAATTGGATGAAAATACACAAAGTTTTGTATTTGGTAGTGTTGCTCGTGCCATTTATGACATGAAATTAGGTTCTGATAGAGATAATATTCCAGAAAAAGTTATATTATTTGTTGACGAGTTAAATAAATATGCTTCAAGCGAAGTTCCTAAAAATTCACCTATTTTGCGCCAATTATTAGAAATCACAGAGCGTGGTCGTTCATTGGGTATTATTTTATTCTCAGTAGAACAATTTAGAAGTGCTATCCATGACCGTGTAAAGGGCAATTGTGCTACTCATGCTTATGGTAGAACTAATGCCATAGAAGTTTCAAAATCAGATTATAGATATATTCCTAAAGTCTATCAAAATATGATGACTCGTTTATCACCTGGTGAATATATCATATCAAATCCAGCATTTCGTTCGTTGGTAAACATTAAATTTCCTAGACCTACATATAAACAATTTCCAAATGGTTAATAATTATGTCTGAAAAACACAAATCAAGAATAGGTAAGAATCTCATCAAAATGGTAATGTTCCAAATGTATGGAGATTCAAAATTAATTTATCGTGAATATATTCAAAACTCTCGCGATGCAATCAATGATGCTGTTAAATTGGGTATCTTAGAGAAAGTGACAGCAGGTAGAATAGTTGTAACTATTGATAGAGAAAATAGAAAAATTGAGATTCGCGATAATGGTACTGGTATCTCGGTTAATCGTGCAGAATCGTTATTGTTGAATATTGCAGATTCGGAAAAGGATGGAGAAAATTCAGCAGGACAATTTGGTATTGGTCGATTAGTTGGGGGATACTTTTGCAAGAAATTAACCTTTAAGACTTCATACAAAGGGGAAGATTGTGCCTCTGAAATTATTTTTGATATTGACAAAATAAAATATATTTTAGATGATGACGATGATAGACGCGAAGCTACTGAAATTATTGATGACACAACATATAAAAATATTTATGATGAAGATATTCAAGAACACTATTTTGTTGTAACATTGGAAGATGTTAATGATGATGAATATCCAGAGTTATTAGATGAAGATATAATTAAAGATTATTTAAGAGAAGTTGCACCTGTAGATTATTCTGTACCATTCAAAAATCAAGTAGTAGAACCATCAATTAATGATGAATATAAATCGTTATTAAATAAAATAGGTTGGTTTCAGATTTCAGTAAATGGAGACTCTTTGCAAAAAAAATATGGATTGTCAATTGAAGGTACTGGTGACAAGATTATAAGATTAGAGTATTTTAAATTTACAGACCCAAAATATGGTTTGTTAGCTTGGGGGTGGTATGCTATAACACATTTAACAAAAGCCATTCCTATATCTGACGATAAAAGTTGTTTTAGAGTTAGAAAACATAATATTCAAATTGGCAGACAAGATTATTTAACATCTTTTTTTCCAAAAGGAGAGTCGCGAGGAAATAAATATTTTTATGGAGAAATACATGTTGTAAACAATAAGATTAAACTTAATAGTGCTCGTGATGGATTAGCTCCGACACCAGAGGGGGAATCATTAAAAGCTAATTTAAGAAACTTTTGTGCCGAATTAGTAAAAATATATCATTTGGCTAATACTGTAAAAAATTCTATATCAAAAGTGTTAGATGATGATTCTATAACAGATAATAAAACAAAAGAAGAAAAAATTAATGGTTTAATTGAAAAATTTGAAGATAAGAAAAATTCTCAATCAGAAGTAGCAAAAACTATTATTAAATCTTATCAAGATAAAGCTAAAGAAGAAATATCTAAAGCAGAAGAAGTACCTACTAAAACGACATCGGGTAGTCCAATTGTTGTTGAGCCTATTAAACCACAACCTAAATCACCATCAGAGCCTCCAAAAGTAGATATTTTTGAAGAACTTAAAAATAATTATACAGAAAGAGAAATAAACATAATAAAAAAAATCTTTGAGTTATTAGTAAAATTTGCATCTTATACTCAAAAAGAGATGATTAGAAAATTAAAAGATGTTGTTCTAGATAAATTAAAAAATGAAAAATTCTAGTAAAAAAGTATTATTATTAGAACCTAACTATTCAAATAAATACCCACCAATTGGATTGATGAAAATTTCAACTTATCATAAAATGTTAGGTTATGAAGTGGTGTTTTATAAAGGTGATTTAAAGCAATTTGTTATAGAAAGAATTGCTGAAAATTGTGTACAAGAACTAAAAGAGATAGATGAAACTGTAAATTGGTCTTTGCGCAAAGATAAAATAATTGAATTTATTGCATCAAGAAAAAAAGATTCTTATAAGCAATTAGAATTGGATAAATCAGATAGAGATTTATTGTTAGCCCCTAAAGTAAAAGATGCAAAAGATTATTATTGGAAAGGTTTATGGAAACAAAATCCTGAATGGGATAGAGTTTTTGTAACAACTTTATTCACATTTTATTGGGACATTACGGTTGAAACTATAGAGTTTGCAAAAATGCTTGTTAAACCAGATGGTTTATTGATGGTCGGTGGAGTTTTAGCATCTATTCAGCCGAAAGAACTATATGAGGCGACTGGAATAAAACCATATGTAGGTGTTTTGAACATTCCAGGTCAGTTGGATGAGGGAGATACTAACATAATAGATAATTTACCATTAGATTATTCTATTCTTGATGAAATAGAATATAAATATCCAATGAATAATGCTTATTATGGATATACAACTAGAGGGTGTATTAGAAAGTGTCCATTTTGTGCTGTTCCAACACTAGAACCAGAGTACAATGCATACATTCCGTTAAAAGATAGAATTGACTTAGTTAGAGAAAATTATGGCGAGCAAAAAGATTTGTTATTGATGGATAACAATGTTTTGGCTTCTGACCAACTAAATCTCATTATTGATGAAATTATAGAATGTGGTTTTGGTAAAAATGGCAAATATAAAGAACCTGATAGATTGGCTATAGCCATTAGAAATCTAGAGAATGGACTTAATGACAGAGCCTTTATTCGTAAATCGCAAGAGCTTATAATGGATTTTTATAAAAAACTTAAAGGTGATGATTCGTTTGAAGTTTATAAAGTTGTTTATGAAAAATACCATATAAATAAATTAGAAACAACAACAAAAGAGAATTTGTTATTAGCTTATGAAGAAATAAAAGAGTTATATAAAAAATATTTCAAACCTTCACAAAAACTTCGTTTTATAGATTTTAATCAGGGTGTTGACGCTCGTTTATTTAATGCTGAAAATGTTGAATTGTTAAGTAAGATTAACATTCGTCCATTGCGAATTGCATTTGACGATTTGTCTATTCGACCTAAATATGAAGAAGCAATTAGAATGAGTGCTAAGGCTGGTATTAAAGACTTTTCAAATTATTTGTTATATAACTTTAGAGACAAGCCATTAGATTTATATAAGCGATTGCAAATCAATATTGATCTCTGTGAAGAATTAAATGTAAATGTTTACTCTTTTCCTATGAAATATCACCCTATTAGAGGTGAGTTTAGTCATAATCGTGATTATATAGGGGAGCACTGGAATAGAAAATATATTCGTGCGGTTCAAGCAATTTTGAATAGTACAAAAGGTAAAATTGGACGTGGTGCATCGTTTTTTTATAAAGCGTTTGGTGATAGTGAGGAGCAATTTTTGGAGTTATTAGAGATGCCAGAAACATTTATTTTGTATAGATTCTTTTTTGAATGGCTTGATGGAAAACATCCTGCTTCAACTAGTGCTTGGCGTGAATCTTGGAATGAATGCATGTTAAATCTTTCGATTGAAGAAAAAGAAAAAGTGCTAGATGTTGTTCATAAAAACGAATTTAAGCAAGAAGAACTAGAGATGTTTAGTGATTCTAAAGTTTGTAAATTGTTGAATTTTTATACAAACTATAGAAAGGATATTATTACTCCTGGAACAGATTTATATAAATTGAAAAAAGAATACGATAAAAGTCCAATAATTGTATTGAAACGAAAAAATAATAAGAATTAGAATGTTATTTTTTTGTATGTAGAAAAAAAGTAAAAAAATAAGACCAACTCATTATTTTGTGAGTTGGTCTTATTTTTATTTGTATTGTTTGTTGTCATTTAATCATTCTTGATATCGCATAAATTTGATGGATGTTGACGTTGCGAAAGGAGTTATTTTTGTTGCAGATTTGAATTGAAAGTTAATTATTTGTTTATTAGGTAGTAAAGATGAAAAATGAAAATTATCCAAACAAATAATTCGCCAAAAAATGACTTTTTCCAAAGAAATAATTTTTTTGAGAGGGGAGGAAATTGGGATTTTCTATACTTGCGAAGTTTTCGATGTTTTCGAACTCTTCGAAGTTGGAGGAGGCATAAAGTATGCCTAAATATGAACTTCGCAAATTTCGAAGAGTTCGCAAGTGCCTATATAACCTTTAGCAAGGCTCAAGCAAACTGCTCCTTAGTAAACAGACATTTTTACACTCTCTATTTGTAAAGTCTACAAAGTGAGTAAAATTATTCAAAAAAAGCCCAACTTTACTGACGTGAAGTTGGGCTGCACCTCGGCATAGTTCAAGCAAACTTGGCTTTGCGCTCGGTTTGCACCCAACTTTGCAATTGCAAAGTTGCAAAGTTGGTCTATTGTGTTGATTGTTAGTAAAATAGCGTTATTGAATAAAAAATGTATAGTCTTAATAATCGCAAGATAATCAGTATGTTAGATAACTTTGCAAACTTTGCAAGCATTTTGGGGTTACAAAGTTACGATTATTTGTTTTGTTCTTGTGTTGTAAATCAGCGAATTATCTTTTTAGATAAAGCAAAAACACCCCTAAAAAGGGGTAAAATTGCTAAAAAAACAGTCGTTTTTCTAATAAAATAGACACTAAATTTGTTCTTTTTGGTTAGTTTTTGGAGAATAATTGAGCTATTTTAGCGTATTCCATACCTCTTTGAATTTTTCTTCAAATATTTCAGGTGAAGCCAAAATTTTGCGTAATTGCTCCAATCCTTCTACGTTTATGCGACTATTTAATGGTAGTTTGATATAACCTTCTGGTCCATATTTGCGTGTGAGGTGGTCGAATGCTCGTGCTCGGTGAAATTCGTATGACTCGTCGGGGTATTTGTTTAGTCCATATTGCACAGCACGGCGTAGAGGTACTTCTGGACGCAAATCTCTATCTGCCTCTGCTACAATAGCTCCATATATTGAACGTGGTGGATTTTCGGCAGATGCACGGTGGTCCTCAATAGCCTCGGCCATGATGCGTATGGTTTCTTCGCTACACCAATTGCGTAACGCTTTGTCTTCGCGCAATATTTGTGCGGAGGTGAGATGGTGTGTCTCTCGACCTTGTGGCAATCCGATATCGTGGTATGCTGCAATCGTATAGCACATGATAGGGTTGACACCATATTCTTCGGCCAAAAGCAAACTTACCTCAATGACACGACTAATGTGTTCTATGTTGTGGGCATCGTCGAATGATGCGTATTGCGGAATAATACAATTTTCTATATAAAATTCTAAATCCATCTTTTATAGATAACAGATTACAGATTATTCTCTGTGGTTTTATATCGAACTGACGTTAATTATGAATTGTGCATTATGAATTATGAATTATTCATAAAGGTGTATGCCGACGCGAGCAACTTGTCCGCCGAGTGGGGGATTGTATTTATATAGGTTTAGGTCAATGTGTTGGAGTTGTGGATATTTTGCCCAAAGTGCAGACATAATGCGTTGTGCCACATGTTCGATGAGTTTGGATTCTATCTCCATTTCTTTGCGAATAAGGATGTAAACTTCTTCGTAGTTGACTGTGTGCATAAGATTGTCGGTCGCACCTGGCTCATCGAGTGGGAGAGTAAGACGTAAATCTACAGTGTATTTACATCCTATGCGATTTTCTTCTGGATAGAAGCCATGGTAAGCAAAAAACTCCATGCCCTCAACTAATATTTCTGATGTTTTCATAATGATAAATTGAGTAATGGTTTAATTTATGAAACTGAATATTATGAATTAAAGTTCACAAACCAATCTTACAGAAAATCCGTTTGAACGGAAATTCTCTGTGCGTGAGCGTAATCCATTACCAAATATATAGACGATATATGCTTTTTCTTCATCATGAGGTGTGCCAGTCCAATAGTATCCTTCTATGATTTCTGAGGTCATTCCTGTCATGAATGTATCGGTAGCACGAAAAGCTGCAGATGGTAGGAATACTACGCCTTTGCTTTCTAATAATTTAAACTCTTCAATGCTATATGTGTTGTGTGAGAAGATACCAGACATTCCATAATACCAATAATCACCATCATTTTGAGCGCCTTTGTCGGCGAATGATACGAAACTAACTTCTTCACCTGTGTAAGCGATAAATACACCATCTATTTCATTATCAGGTAATATGAATAGTCCATTTTGACTATTTACTGTACCTGCACCAACAAGTTTTGCTGCATTAGGGCGATCAAATAATAGGTAACCCCATTCGTCGGCTGTAAGTGTACGCCAAATGCCTGGTTTGTTTTCGCCATTGCTTATTGCGTTTTTGCCCCAATCGTAGTTGGTACCACTAATTGAGTTCATGCCATCGCCGAATGATGAGTGTGCGGCATCCCAAAGATATGGGTGTTTTTCGTTATAACCAGATGTTCCCCAGCCAAATAAATCAATCCAACCATCGTATGTCGCTGATATTTTTTCGTTGTATTTACCTACAACGGTATATTGTTCTTCGGCGAAACGCCAAGTAGCTGTAGAGGCTTGATATTGCAGATTGCCTTTAGAAAAGGCAACAGTTTTGCCATCAGCGATTGAATATGAGTTGCAGAGTGCGCCCTCTGGTAAGAGAGTAATACCTGTGGCATGTTCGGTTGTATCGTTAGGATTTGTTTTGTTATTTCCTGTAGGGTCTTTAGGTTCGCAAGCAAAGAGCAGAGTTGCAAAGGCAAATAAGAGTGTTAGTTTTTTCATGAAAATAGATATTAGATTTTATAAAAACAAGAAAAGGACGCACAATTCGTGCGTCCCTACTATGTTTATTAATAATTATTTAATATTAGCAAGAGTAGCTACTGTAAAGTCCCAGAATTTGGCAACGCTAGGAATATTTACTTTTTCGTCTGGTGAGTGTGGGTGACGGATTGTTGGACCATAAGAAACCATGTCAAGACCTGGTTCGATAGCACCAAGAATACCACATTCGAGACCTGCGTGAATAACTTTAACAGCTGGTTTTTCGCCGTAGAGTTGTTCGTAAGTTTCGCTCATTGCTTTGAGGATTTTTGAATCGAGGTTAGGATTCCAACCTGAATAGCTACCAGAGAATTCTACTTTTGCACCTGCAAGAGTGAATACGCTTTCTACCATTTCAGCCAATTCATATTTTTTGCTGTCAACAGACGAGCGAAGTAGGCACTTAATAGAGATTTCTTCTGAATTCGCTTCTACAATAGAGAGGTTCATAGAAGTCTCAACAGTGTCAGGAATAGCAGGAATCATGCGGAATACGCCGTTAGGACAAGCAGTTACAGCATTGATAAGGTCGTCTTGAATTTCTTCAGGGATGAGCATTTCAGGAGCCTCAACCTCTTCGCAAGTGAAGATGATAGGGTTTTCTGTAACTTTATATTCTTCATTAAACAAAGCAGCATATTCTCCTACGAGTTTTTCGATTTCTTCGCGAGCTTCAGCAGGGATAGTGATGATAGCGTATGCTTCACGAGGAATAGCATTACGCATGTTACCACCTTCTACTTTAGCCAAACGAGCTTCGTATTGCGATACAGCCTCTTTCAAGAAACGGAACAACAATTTGTTGGCATTAGCACGGCCGAGGTTGATTTCCAAACCAGAGTGACCACCTTTCAATCCTGTGATATTCACTTTCAAAGCGATATCGCCAACAGGAAGAGCAACGCCTTGATATTTCCATTCGATAGTTGCATCCATACCTCCAGCGCAACCAACATAGAGTTCACCGAAGTCTTCTGAGTCCATATTCATCAATAATTTGCCTTGCAAAGTGCCAGGTTCGAGGCCAAATGCGCCATACATACCTGTTTCTTCGTCAGCTGTGATGAAGAGTTCGAGTGGACCATGTTGAATATCATTGCTTTCGATGATAGCCATACCTGCAGCAACACCGATACAGTTGTCAGCTCCGAGAGTAGTGCCATTAGCGCGTACCCAATCGCCATCGATGATAGTTTCGATAGGGTCAGTTTCGAAGTTATGTACTTTATCGTTATTTTTTTGAGGCACCATGTCCATGTGAGCTTGAAGAATCACAGGTGCAACGTTTTCCATGCCAGGAGTAGCAGGTTTGCGAATGATAATGTTGCCAGCTTTGTCGACAATAGTTTCAAGACCAAGACCTTTACCGAAGTCAACGATAACTTTAGTGATAGCTTCGAGGTGGTGAGATGGGTGAGGAACTTGACAGAGTTTGTGGAAGTTTTTCCACAATGCAGTAGGTTGAAGTTCGCAGATACAGTTTGCCATAATTCTTTAGTTATTAGTTATTAATGATTAGTTATTAACGAAATATTTGTTTGAATATTTTGTAGTTGGCACAACACAAAACATTCAACATATTTATTGCTGAATAGCTCTCTTAACTCTCAACTCTCAACTATTTAACGGCAAAGATAAGTATAATTATTGATATTAGCAAGTAATTTTTTGAAATATTTATAAAAAATCTTAACTTTCAATTTTTGCGATAAGCGAGAGCAACGAAGTTTGCTTTAGTAGCCGAGCGTAGCAAAAATCACGAGCGAAGCGAATAACTTTCAACTCTCCACTTTCAACTTGTTCGGTATTCTTTTGGGGTTGTGCCTATGTGGTGTTTGAAATATTTGCTGAATACGTCTTGCGAGGTGAAATGTAACGTGTCAGCAATTTGTTGGATGGTTAGGTTTGTCGATTTCAGCAATGCCTTTGCTTCGAGAAGTAGGTGTTTGTCTATCCACTCTTTGACTGTGTTGCCCGTTGTAGATTTAATAGTGGTTGTCAGGTGTTTAGGCGTGACACATAGTTTATTTGCATAGAATTCGAGCGAGTGCTCTTGTTTGAAATGTTGTTTTACGAGCGAGAGAAAATCATCAGATAGTTGTTGAGGACGATTTGTCTGTTTTGAGGTGATATTTTGCTGAAAAGTGTGGCTAAATCCGTAGAAAAAAGCCAAAGTCATGTGGCGCACAGTCTCTAATATATAATCGTTTCTATGTGTGATGTTCCATTTTAGCATCTCGTAGAATGTAAGAATGGCTTCGAGTTCGTAGTCGGATAATATGGTCGATATGATATTATTATGTGAGTTGAATAGCGAAAAACGATTGTCGAGTCCGAGTGTATCTACAAATTTGCTCGACATTATTATATGGCGTGCTTCGAAATCGGGAGTTTGGTGGTCGTGAGTTATGATTTGTCCGGGCAAAATCACGTTAAACGAATTGGGTTGAGTAATGATTTTTTGTAGATTGGCACTACCTTCAGCTCTGCCTTTGATGCAAATAGTGGCAGTTAGCATATCGGTTTTGAACGGATAGCGCGGAGATTCCATCAATTGACTGTCGAGCAGAATTAAATCTTCGCCAACCGAATAGATGGTTTGAGGATTGAAATATGTGCGCCAGTTGAGGTACGATATTTTATTCATAGTTTTATAAGTTAAAAAGAGTTTTTGACGTACAAAATTAGTTAAAATATCTAATATAAGCAATAAAATAAGACTTTTTGTCTAATTTGTAAGAAAAAATGACATTGTGTGTATGAGAATATCGTCGTAACTTTGCACCGTATTTAATATTGATATATTATGGAAAAGAAACTAAAAACTACTAAAGTAGAAAAGGTGGTAGTTGACACCTATCAAAAAATTGAAGATGGCGTAGTTGGCGCTTATCAAAAAGTCGAAGACGCCGTGGTTGGTACTTACAAAAAGGTAGAAGACAAATTTGTTGATACCTTCCTCGAAGACAAAAAGTAATCTATTCTAAACACAAAGTCTGCTAATTACACAAGTTAGCAGACTTTTCTTATCCCTTTACTTTACTATATCTACAACATACTATAAATATACAATAAATATACTATAAATATATGATAAATATACTATAAATATAGTATAAAGCAATTTGCATAATA
The DNA here is from genome assembly GCA_045658305.1 of Candidatus Aphodosoma sp. Lineage (GTDB taxonomy): Bacteria > Bacteroidota > Bacteroidia > Bacteroidales > Paludibacteraceae > Aphodosoma. The sequence continues at coordinate 28,062 of JAZOUT010000116.1, forward strand.
CCTAAAAAAGTACTAACTTTGTACGTTATTAATATTTTTTCTTATGAAATCGTATATAACTCTAATTTTCTGCTTATTAACGTCTTTTCATCTCATTGCGTCTGATATAAAAGAAACAAAACCGGAAGTAACAATCAAGACAAATTTTCGTGGAGGTCAAATTTTATATTCTGATAAACCTTCTAAAATCATAGCGCCAGGACCATCGTGGGGAGGTGAGATTGATGTAGAGTTTCCTTCAACTCGTCAATATGCGTGGCAACAATATTTTGGCGACCCAACTATTGGCGTGGGGTTAGTTTATATGAATCTTGGAGCAGAGGTGTTGGGCAATTGTGTGGCGGTGTATCCATATTTTCTTTTGCACATGATTGATTTGCCTCATTTTCAATTCAATTGGAAATGTGGTTTTGGTATGAGCTTTTTCAATAAGTATTATTGGAATTGCGATACAGTGATGGATCATTACTATACACCACAAGCCAATCCGCTTATTGGCTCGGTGTTAAATGTCTATTTGAATACAGGTCTTAATCTTAATTTCCCTATTTGCGATGGTTGGGCTGTGAATGCCGAATTTGGTTTTTCTCACATGTCTAATGGTTCGACTATCAAACCTAATATGGGTATCAATATGTTGTATGGTTCGGTTGGGGCGTCATATACAATCAATGATCGTGGATATACGGGTGGTAAAAAAGAGAAAACATTCCCCGATTTGCCATACGCATGGAGTCTAAAAGTTACGGCTTCTGGTGGCACTCGTCAGTTGTATTATCCTGATAGAAAGAACTATGGGGTTGGTTCTTTCCGTGTGGGTGCAACATATAAGGTTAATAATTGGTATGCCGTAGGCGGTACTATCGATGCCTTTTATAATGGTAGTTATGTGAAACAAGGTCTTGATACCATTTGTGGTTTGGATGGCATAGTGATGAGTGACGAAGAGAATCTTGCGCAACAAGAGCATACTATATTCGACCGTTATCATATCACCGAAGACCGTTTGACCGAGAAGTTTAAACTTGGTGTCGCTGTTTGCAATGAGTTTATGCTTGGCCGTTTGACTATACTTGTCGATGTGGGTGCTTATGTGTGGGACCCTTTGCGCAATTGTTATGAACCTGAGGTCAATCCTAAATATGGCACTAATCGTCCAATGTTTTACACATATAATATAAACAAAGAGGATGGTTGGAATTATATCCGACTTGGTATGCGTTGCCGAGTGTGGGACAATCTCTTTGTGTCGGCAGCTCTTAAAACACATCTATCTAAAGCTGAGATGATTGAGTGGGGTATTGGATATAATATTCCGTTTAAATCAAGGAGTAGAGAGTAGTATTATGGAATTATATACTAATTATAATCAGATATTGAAAGACCAATTCGGCGCACGAGTACAAAAAATCTCTATCAATGCCGGATTCACTTGTCCTAACCGCAATGGCGTGAAGGGATGGGGAGGGTGTACGTTCTGTAATAATCAAACTTTTTTTCCTGAATATTGTCAGCCGACTAAGTCGGTTGTGCAGCAGATGGAGGAGGGTATTCATTTCTTTCGTCGTTACGAAGGACAACTATATCTCGCCTATTTTCAGGCATATACCAACACCTATGCTCCGCTTGACGAGTTGCGCCGACTCTATGAGCCAGTGCTCGAAATGGATAAAGTGATTGGTTTGGTGGTTGGCACTCGTCCCGATTGTGTCGACGAGCAGATGTTGGACTATTTCGCCAATCTCAGTAAACAGTGCTATGTAATGTTAGAGTATGGCGTAGAGAGCACTCTCGACCGCACTCTTGAGCGCATAAATCGTGGGCATACCTATGCCGAAAGCGAGTGGGCAATACGTGCGACAGCAGAGCGGGGTATTCATACCGGCGCTCATATCATACTTGGACTTCCTGGCGAGAGCGACGAGGATTGTCTTTCGCACGCCGATCGACTCAACGAGTTGCCTCTTGATATGCTCAAATTGCATCAGTTGCAGATAGTTAAGGGTACGACTTTAGCAAAAGAGTGGCTTGAGGATAAGTCGATAGTGAAATTATATACGATGGATGAATATATCGATTTATGTGTGCGTTTTTTGCAGCGTTTGAAGCCTGAAATAGGTATCGAGAGATTTATATCCCAAAGTCCTAAAGACATGCTACTTGCACCAGACTGGGGCGTCAAGAATTATGAGTTTGTCGATAAGTTGAGAGCAAAACTACGAGCAATGAAAAAGTAAATTTGTGAAACAAATTAATAAATAATAGAGATAGCCGTACCCAAACTTGTTTGGATTACGGCTATCTCTATTATTTATATATTATTCGATACGAATAATACTTTTTCATTGCGTTCCTGTCTTGCCGAGCGTGAGACAAAGCTTGAGCGTAGCGAAAAATTTGTCGATAAAGTACCCAAACTTGTTTGGATTACGGCTATCTCTATTATTTATATATTATTCGGTACGAATAATACTTTTTCATTGCGTTCCTGTCTTGCCGAACGTGAGACAAAGCTTGGGCGTAGCGAAAAATTTGTCGATAAGTCGTTATACAAGGAAAAACATTTTATCACATTTTTCCAGTCAAATATGCTTTTGTGCGCTCATCTATGGGGTTTGAAAACATCACGTCTGTATCGCCATACTCAACCAATTCGCCTAAATACATGAACATCGACCGCTCTGATATTCTTTGTGCTTGTCCCATATTGTGCGTGACTATCAGTATCGTTACATCTTTTTTCAACTCGACCAACAACTCTTCTATATGTTTTGTCGCAATGGGGTCAAGTGCCGAGGTGGGCTCGTCCATCAATAGCACATCTGGTTGCAGAGCCAAGGCTCGTGCGATACACAATCGCTGCTGCTGTCCGCCCGACAGAAATGTTCCTTTCTTATTTAACACATCCTTTACCTCATCCCACAACGACACATTACGCAAACATCGTTCTACAGTCTCATCTCTATCATTTTTCGACAATTTAATGCCATTCAAGGCAAAGCCTGCCAACACGTTGTCGTAAATACTCATTGTCGGAAATGGCGTAGGTCGTTGGAATACCATACCAACACGACGGCGCACCTCTATTGGCTCCATCGATAATATATTTTCTCCATTCAACAAAATTTCACCATCCACTCGTATGTTTGGATAGAGGTTATGCATCAGATTCACTGCGCGTAACAATGTAGATTTTCCACAACCCGAAGGTCCCATAATGGCTGTAATGCTATTTTTCTCTATAGCAGCCGACACATATTTCACTGCCATCGTTTGCTTGGTATATGACACACAAGTCTTCTTAAATTCAAGTATTGGTTTTATTGATTCCATTTAATATATTTTGCTGTAAGGTTTAACATAAGTACAAATAATAGTAACACAAGCGATGCTCCCCAAATCAATTCTTGCAGATTGGGGTCGTTAAAGAATTCCCAAATCAATAATGGCACTGCCGATATTGGTTTGTCTATCGACCATCTGACCAACGAACATCCTAATGCTGTGAACATCAACGGTGCTGTCTCTCCAATTACTCGCGAAATTGCCAACAATACTCCCGTAAATATTCCTCCAAATGCTGCAGGCAATTGCACTTTTAGCATAACACGAGCTTTATTTCCTCCAAGTGCCAAACCTGCCTCTTTCAACGATATTGGCAGAATCTTCAAGGTTTCTTCGGTCGAACGCACTATCAATGGCAACATCATTACACATAATGCCACACTTCCCGCTATAGCCGAGTAACCTCTCATCGGCACAACCACCCATACATAAGTAATAATACCTATTATCACCGATGGTGTACCTTGTAATAGGTCTGTGAGATAACTAACCACTTGTGCGAATCTATTTTTGCTATTTTCGGCTAAAAATGCACCGCATATAATGCCCACTGGCACTGCAACTACAACCGCCATACCGAGCATAATCAGCGTACCTACAATACCATTTGCTATACCGCCAGGTATCGGCTCACCAGCCTCTATTGCTTTCATTGCTCTATATGCCGTAGGGGTTGGCTCTGTGAAGAACGACCATGTCAACTGGTCGTAACCTCGCAAAAACACTTCGCCTAATATTGCAAGCAACGGAACTGCCGTCAATGCTGCCAACAAGCAAATCGACCAAAATGCTATCTTATCTTTTGCTAAACGTCTTTTTATCATACTTTTATATTATTCTTGCTCGTTTTATCATTATTTTACCTACCATATTTATCACTGCAGTTATCAAAAAGAGTATCAACCCTATGGCTATCAACGACGAGAGTCTCAATCCATCTGCCTCTCCAAATTGATTGGCTATAATCGATGCCATTGAGTTTCCTGTCGAGGTTATCGAATCTGGGATATTGTTTGTATTTCCTATCAACATTGTCACGGTCATTGTTTCACCCAATGCTCGCCCTATTGCTAAAACGTATGACGAAAATATCCCCGATCCTGCCACTGGAAACACCACATTGCGTATAACTTCAAATCGCGTTGCTCCCAAACTATACGCCCCCTCTTTCAAATCCGATGGCACCATTTTTATAAATTCTGCGCTCAACGAAGCGGCGTATGGTATAATCATTATCGCTAACACCAATGAGGCTGTAAGAACTCCCGACCCTTGTGGCGAAATGTTTAATGCCATAATCAACGGACGCAAGCTATAAAATCCCCACAATCCATATATTATAGAAGGAATACCTGCCAACAAATCGACTATCATACTCAACACCGAAGCCACTTTTGTCCCTTTGAAATATTCTCCTACAAATAAAGCGACAGGCAACGAAAATGGGATACAAAACACCAATGCCAACATAGTAGTCATCAGCGTGCCGGTTATAAACGGCAAGGCCCCATATTGCTCTGCGCCTTCTGTATAGCTCCAATCCGATGATGTCAAGAATTTTAAGAATCCAAAATGCTCAAATGCTTCGTATGCATCAGTGACGAGGGCATAAACCACGCCCCCGCACACTATCGGCACTATCAATGCTGATGCAAACAATATTACTCTATATATTTTATCACTCATAATATTATCTCTCCGTCATACGTTACCGACTTCAAATTCATCATACTCAACTCTTTCGCCTTCTCTGGAAGTGGGGCATAATGTACCTCTGTCGCCAATGCCTGAGCCTCATCCGAAAGTATATATTTCAACAAATCAAGTGTTGCTATAGCCTGTTCCTCACTGCGATTTGAATAATTTTGTTCTTTATAAACTATCATCCAAGTGAATGTTGAAATAGGATAAGCTCCAGTTGCATCTGAATTAGTAATTGAACAACGTGTATCTGTTGGAATCTCTCCCGATGCCGCAGCCGAAATACTTTTTGATGTTGGTTTCACAAATTCACCTCTTTGATTTTCTATAGTAGCATAAGCAATTTTTTGAGCAAAGGCATATTCCGAACCTACATAACCTATTGTGTTCTTGGTCTGTTTGATTACGCCTGCTACTCCCGGATTACCTTTAGCTGCTTGACCTACTGGGAAGTTAATTGACTTGCCTCTACCATATTTCTCTGCCCACATCTTACTAATTTTTGTCAAATAATCAGTAAATACGAATGTAGTACCTGAGCCATCTGATCTAAATACGGGCATAATTGCTTCTTCTGGCAAATTAACATCAGGGTTTAATGCTATTAAACGCTCATCGTTCCACATCTTTATCTCTCCTGCAAAAATATCGGCAATTATCTCTCCCGAAAGTTTCAAATCTTCAACACCATCAAGATTATAAGCCAATACCACAGCTCCCATACAAGTAGGTATATGCACCACTGCTGGCATATCTTCCATCTCTTTATCTGAGAGAAAAGCATCACTTCCAGCAAAATCCACAATCTTATCACGCAAATTTCTTACACCACCGCCAGAGCCAATGCCTCCGTATGCCACAACATCACCATTCACCTCTGCAAATTTCTCAAATATTACATTGTAGAATGGTAGTGGAAATGTCGCACCTGCACCCGACAACTCCTGTGCCTCACGACCACCATTTTTCTCACTACCTCCACACGATGCCATCGCCATCATCACAGCCGAAATAACACCCATAACCATAACACGCATAACTAAATATGCACTACTTTTTTTAATCTCTTTTTTCATAATAATCTTCTTTTTTATTGTTAATACTAAACTATCTTATCTCTCAATTATCATACACTTACCTCTCCATACCTACAACATACTATAAATATATGATAAATATACTATAAACATACTTTAAATATACTATAAACATACTATAAAGCAACCTTCAGAATATTTATAAGCCAAAATAACAACTTACGTATGCCATATACTTATTCTCTCCTTCCTTTGGTATAGTCATCCTAAAGTTAGGTGCCACTTTCACATATTTACCCAATTTTACCTGTGCTCCTGCAATCACAGCCATCTCATCTTTTGCTACATTCCAACCGCTATTTGATGTTAGCATATCCCAACGGGCATATACATCTACTATTTTATGCGCTTTAACTGAGCCATACACCGAGCATCCCAACTGATTTCTATGCTCTACGTTGCCCGAATTTTGCATCATAGCAAATTCGCCTCCCAACGAGAACATCTTATTTTTATACCCTATAAAAGTGGCATAATTATATACATTCACTTTATCTGCCTTTGTTGCATCATTCAATCCTCCATACAATCTAACTGACAATCCTTTAACTGGTACGAATGTCAACCCCAATCCATATTGAAAACCCATATCGCCCTGAATTTTCTTGTAGCCTTCGCCGTTGGTCATAATCGCATCTGCCGACACCCAATCTGCCATTTTATATGCCACCGACAAACCTAAATCTGCGCTACTACCAAATTTGTATTGGTCTTGAAACGATTTATATATGTATCGGTAGCCCCAAAACTTCTCTTGCATATTGAATTGCGTTGTCGAAATCATACCACCTGTCAATGTCAATCTCTTATGTTTCCAACTCACTTGCGCATTTTTGATATATGCCACATAATGATAGTCATCTACTGAATTCGGTTTTCCAATATCCATCACAGCTTTCAATTCCAAACCGTTACCCAACGAATACTGATACCCCAAATACGTTCTATCCAACTGAAACCCGCATTTTGATACGCCATTCTGCATCGTCATGCTGTAATTAGCAAATACCGAAACAATCGCCTTTCCTTTAGGGCTTGCATCTTCTTGTTTTACCTCTTTTGTTACAATAGTTTTCGTCGTGTCACTCGCCCAAACAATTGTGCTCATTACCACCGACAGGGCTACTAAAATAAGTTTTCTTTTTTTCATAGTTTACTCTTATTAAATTTCATGTGCAAAATTACAGATACTTAATTACAATATAATTACACATACATAAAGAAAATATTAAAAAAATATTACATAATTGTTACAAAAACAAAAGGGGAGTGCTGTTATCTCAACAACACTTCCCTCAACTTGAAATTATAAGAGTACTATAAAATATAGTCAGCAAACTAAAGTTTTTCTCGAATCTTATCTATTAGTATTTTACCCAAGATCCTGTAATCCAATCACAAACATCTTTAATATTTTCAAATGATTCATACTTAAGTGTTTCGTCAACTCTATTACCATCCTCTATAAATTTATCATTTGTATAAATATTTTTTTCACTAATCAATGCTGCAGAGCTGATTACATTATTCATTTTCGAAACTTTATTCAACAGTGCTAATTCTGTTTCTTCACTTTCTACAGTAATAGGTTTTCCTTTTCCACATACAACAACATCCGATAATTCAACTTCCGAACCACGACGGATACGAATACCTTGTTTTGTGCCATTATTACCTGCTAAAATAACATTTTTCAATATTGGATGTGATATAGGCTGAGCAGCATAATTATTTTCATTATTATCTGCCTCAATCAAACAATCACACTCATAACCCAAAATTTCTGTAGGCTGTTGATATGCAACTAAATTAGTAGCTTTACCGCGCCAACCTTCTGTCCAGTCATATGAATCGTCGCTACAGTTTAACGCTACAAGATTCTTAACATTTACTGTACCTCCAAAAAATTCAAAACCATCATCTGAACCATTATATGCTTGACAATTTTCAACACAAGTACCATTACCTACTCCATAAAAAGTAAATCCATTAGCTTCATGTTCTTCATCAAATGCATATCCCGAATATTCAATACGAATAAATTTAAGTACTCCCGAATTATCATCATCTTGATTACCACCATATTGTGCATTGCCAATTTCTGAACTACCTAAACCTCCTTCTGCATTAGTCGATGCGTACCCACAAATATGAATACCACCCCAAGCACCAGATTCTTTTTTCTCGCTGGTCATCACAATTGGGTTGTCGGATGTACCTACAGCATTTATTTTTGCACCTTGCTCAATCAAAATATAATCTACAATATCATCATAAATAGCTTCGATTTTAACCCCTTCTTCAATTGTTAAAGTTGCACCCGAAGAAACAATATACTCACCATTCAACTTATATGTTGACCCCGACGACAACACTGCATCTTCTGTTATTCGACCTTGCAATACTGAACCATCCGACACAATATTTCCACCTTCAGGTTCTTTGCCATTTTCACACGCTGTGAACATACTTAAAATAAACATGCTCAAAAATAAACTTTTTGCTTTCATAATTTTCTGTTTTTAAAAATTAAACAATTAAAAATTAAACAATTATAATTTATAAGAAAAACTTAAATCAAAAGAAGTGCTTTTATTGAATCTTTCAACTTCAACATTTTCATTTGTTACTATTACTTTTTGTCTAAATATAGCATCTTGAGCTAACAAATCTTTTATTTTCAATGCTATAGTGAAGTTTTTATACAGATTATATGTCAAATTAAAATTTAAAGTATTAGTCGGTAACTCTGTAATATCTCCTAACCCTGAAACCCCAACAGCATAAATACGTCCACCTTGAAAGTTATATAACAATGCAAAACTTAATTGATGATTATCATTAATCTTTGGTGAATATGTAATATCCATATTTAATAGGATTGGAGATGCTCCTTGCAATGAACGCTCTTTATTTGTATAAGCACCATTATCTGATAATTTAACATTAGTATACATATAGCTTGCGTTTAGTCCAACCGATAAATCTTTTATAATTTGTTTCTTCACTTCAAATTCAGCCCCTGTAGCAAACCCTTGTTCTGCATTCCTAAAGCTATGTAAAGTAGCTCCACCTTGCAATGTTTGAATTCGTTCTATTGGATTCTCTAAATATTTTGCATAACCTGTCAAAGAAATCATATCTCCATAATCAGTAATAAATTCATATCGCAAATCAAAATTATAATTATATGCGTTATTCAAAATTTCATTACCTCGTATTTGCGAAGCACCATATGACTCTTGATATAGAAATGGTGCCATTTCTATAAAAGATGGTCGTGTTATTGTGCGTGATGTAGAAAAACGAAATACATGATTATTTTTTAATTCATATTTTAAATTCAAAACAGGGAATAAATCAAATTTATTTAATTCACGTCTTTTCGCATACTTATATCCTCCATCCGTAGCATAATCAACAGACTGTTGACTCATTTCTGCTCGTATTCCAACATTTAATAAGAATGAAGGAGAGATATAATAATCATGTTGCAAATGCAATGCATAAATATTAAAACCTGCTTTATATGTGTCTTTAGGTTGCATTTTACGTTCTACTACTATATTCCCATTTTTAATATTATCAAAATTTAAATAATTATCTGCATGATATATATCATCAATTTCAGGATTAAGTTTATTTAAATTATAGTAAAAACGAGTAGCAGTATATAAACGTTCTTTGTTTTTCATATTAAACCCAAATATCAATTTATTCTTTTCTCCACAGTCCCATGATGCATTAATCGAAGCATTCCATTCATTTTCATTCAAATCACCAAAATAGCGCATTGTTTCTTGTCTGTTTAATTTAAATAACGACAGCTTCTCGTTCTCATTTTTTTCAAACATAACCTGACGTCTATCTGGTTCCTCACTTGTTGTTAAACAATACGAACCTGCCCATATTAACTTCCATGATTTACTATCTCCTAAATAATGAACACCCTCTAATTGGTTGACTAATAATGAATAAATATGTGTAATATCATTAATTCCTACAAGGTTATGACATTCTGCATCAATTCCATTTCGCTCTTGAAATTCATTAGATGCATTACGAGCATAAAAGAACGTATAACCTATATGATCACTTTCACGTAATGTTAACCCTAAACATCCTAATGCTGCAATATTTAAATTATGCTCATACGAGTTAATTATGAAATCATTCTGGATATTTCCTGTTGCCTCTAATGTTTTGTAAGTAGCATCTTTAGTGTTTTGATAATCATTATTAATCGTACCTGATAATACCAAACTCAATATGTGATCTCCCAATTTGAATTTATGTCCTAATCCCAAATTTAGTCCCAGATTGGGCATCCAGTTATAACTCTTAACACCAAAAGAGGTTGTAAAAATAGGATTATTTTTTACATAATTATCATAATCACTAAGCGATAAATTCAGAGCTTGTTTATCTACAGATGACTTCCAAAATAAACTTGGATTATCCATTCCTAATCTATAGGTGCCAATAGTAGAAGTATTTAATCCTACATTTACTCCAATGTTAAAATAATTCTCATTAACAATGTTTTTAGTTGTTATATCAATATGTGCACCACTATAATCTGCATATTGTGACGGATTATAAACCTTTTTAACTATGATATTTTTAATTGTGCTCAAAGGAAAAATATCTAAAGGTATTAATTTATTGTCTGGATTTGGAGAAGCAATAGGCAATCCATTTAATGTTGTCATACTATATCTATCGCCTAAACCTCTCACCACTAATTGACCTGAACTTGCAATAGAAATGCCTGTTAGCTTTTTTACTCCCTCAGCTACATTACCTATACCTTTCATAGACATCTCTTTTGCACCAATATTTTCTATTGCTAAAGAAGATATTTTTCTCTCCATTTGCAACATTTTCTCATTTTCCATGTTTTTTTGCGCTGTAACAACTACATCATTTAGCACCTGCGCATTTACCGACATTTCAAAATCTATAACTAAATCTTTATTTAGAAAAATATCTTCTTCTAAAATTTCACGATAACCTACATAACTAATACGCATTGAATATCTTCCTTCTGGAAGCGATAATTCATAATTACCATTGAAATCAGTAATTGCCCCTTTGTTTAAAGATTCTATAAAAATAGACACACCAATTAATGGCTCTTTTGTAGATGTATCAATAATAGTACCCTTAACTGCGAATGCCCAAAGGTTACAAACTGATAGCATACAAATCAAACAAAATAAAATAACTCTTTTTTTCATATTTTTTCTCTTTTAATTTCGGTGCAAAATTACAAACATGTAATTACATAAAAATAACAAATAAATTAAGAAACAATTAAAAACAAATTACAATATAATTACAAAAAAATAGCTGTTTACCAAACGTATTTTCTAAAAATGTTACATTTTTGTTAAATCTTTTTTCTTATAAACCAACATTCAAGTTTTTTTTCTAATTTTGCATTATAAAATATGTATAATATGGCAACAGAACGTATATTGATAGTTGACGACGAAGAGACTCTCTGCGAGGTCTTGAAAATCAATCTCGAAAACGAAGGTTATGATGTTGATACAGCTTTTAGTGCCGAACAGGCTTTGACTTATAATCTAACATCGTATTCGCTTATTGTTCTCGATATTATGATGGGAGAAATCAGTGGTATCAAAATGGCTAAAATGCTAAAAGCTGATGTTACTACTGAGAATATTCCTATAATATTCTGTACCGCTCGCGACACAGAAGACGATATGGTCATGGGACTTAATCTTGGAGCCGATGATTACATAATGAAGCCTTATACCATTCGTAACGTGATAGCGCGAGTTAAGAGTGTACTAAGGCGTACGTCTAATCACAAGGCTACACTAAATGTAGTAAAAAAGGAAAAAAATAATGAACTCAGAGTAGATGGATTGATTCTTGATTTGGAATTCAAGCGTTGTATTGTTGATGATAAAGAGGTAAAACTTACTAAAAAAGAGTTTGAATTATTGGCATACTTAATTTCTCATAGAGGCAAAATCTGTTCGCGCGAACAACTTCTTAGTAGAGTATGGAGCGACGAGGTTGTTGTTCTCGATCGTACTATCGATGTCAACATCACTCGCCTTCGTCAAAAAATAGGCTCTTATGGATCATATATTGTAACTCGTTCAGGTTTTGGCTATGGCTTCAGCGACTAAATTATCATATCACAAGCAATTATTTTTCATATTGCTTATATTTTTGTGGACTATTATTCTCTGTTTCATAGGCTTTCAGTATTTGCGTGAAAAGCAATATAAATCTGAGTCTTTGAATGCTCAACTACAATTATACAACAACTATTTATTATCAACAATAGAGAATAATTTATCTCTTGGTGACAATAATTTCATTACAACCGAGCCATTTGATAATTTGCGTGTGTCAATAATCACTATTGATGGTATTGTGGTCTATGACAACAAGTTGTCTCTCGATTCGCTCGACAATCACATTCTGCGTCCCGAGATCGCTAATGCACTAAAAAATGGTTATGGCTATCACATCAGCCGGCAATCTGTTAGTGATGGTCAAAAATATTTCTATTCAGCTACACGAGGCCGTGATATCATCGTCCGTACCGCAATACCTTATTCTTCTTCGTTACGCGAACTATTGCGAGCCGAATGGAGCTTCTTGTCTATAATGATTTCTATTAGTTTAATAGTTAGCGTGATAGCCTATTTTATTACACAACGTTTAGGTAAATCAATCGAGCGAATAAATTTCTATGAGGCGGAACAAGAAAAAAATCGACTAAAAAGACAACTCACTAACAACATAAATCATGAACTAAAAACACCTATTGCATCCATACAAGTATGCCTCGAAACTCTGTTGTCTGGCATAAATCTAAGTGAAGAAAAACGACAAGAACTCATCGAGCGATGCTATACTAATAATGAACGATTACGCAAACTATTAGCGGACGTATCTCTTATAACCCGTATAGAAGATGGTAGTTCGCTAATAGGAAAGGAAAAGGTGTTGATTAACACTATAATAGAGGAGTTAGAAAATGAAATGCTAATAATGCCCGAAGAAGAGAGATTAACGTTGCACAACAATTTCAACGAGCAAGTAATAATTGAAGGCAATATATCGTTGATAGGCTCAATATTCCAAAATCTTACTGAAAATGCCATTGCCTATTCGAAAGGAAAAAATATCTACATCACGCTCCTCGAAAATACAGAAACTGAATGTAAAATCCGATTCGAAGACGACGGATGTGGGGTAGAAGAGAAACAATTAACTCGATTATTCGAACGCTTCTATCGTGTCGATAAAGGACGTTCACGCCAATTGGGGGGAACAGGACTCGGGCTTGCCATTGTGAAACATGCAGTACAATTCCATGGCGGAACAATCTCCGTATCTAATCGTCCCAACGGAGGTCTCCGATTCGATTTTTCATTACAAAAACAATCATAACCCTAACGATATTGAAATACATAATAAGCTTTGACATATCAAACACGAAGGATATACGAAAGATATACGAAGGATATACGAAGGATAACCTTATCTTCTCCTAATTTTTATCTATCAAATTACATATATCCATACAAAATCTCATAAAAAACACAAAACATCTACGCATAGGCTATATACTCATTGCACAGATTAAATATTTTTCGTAACTTTGCCAAATATTATGCGTAAACTATTTTCAATATTTTTCTTTCTATTGATTGCGGGATTGGCATTTGGTCAGTTTCGCGATTTACCTATGCCTACAGAAAAGAAAGATACAGTGAAGCGTGATATCAAAACTTGGACTGTAGATGATATATATGGTGTAGCAGATACTGTGGTGATTGATTCTTTGATTACAAGTTATCAAGACAATCAGCCTATAAATAACTATAGTATAGCTAATTCATGGAATGGTAACTTGGGTTCGCCTCTTGAATCAAAGGTATATTTCGACCGTAAGGTGAGTTCACGAGAAGATATGTTTGAGCGTGCGTATGCCCCTTATTTGATAAAGCCATCGGATGTGAGATACTACGATACTAAGCAACCATTTTCGCAAATGGTCTATCGTTCAGCTTTTCCGAGGAACAATGAGGAGGATTATTTCAAGATAATGCTTACGCTAAATGCTAACAAATATGTCAATGTGGGCGGTTTGTGTAATTTGATTTATGGTCGTGGTCAGTATCAAAATCAATCATCTAATATGTTGAATGGTGGATTTTGGACTACTTACACAGGCAAGCAATATGAGATTGTGTCGTCAGTAATGTTTAATTCGTTCAAGAACCGTGAGAATGGAGGTATCACTGATAATAGTTATATTCTTACTCCTCAGTATTCACTTCAAGCAAACAATATTCCTGTTAATTTCTCTAACGCACAGTCGGCATATCGCAATTTCAATTACTTCTTTAACCATCGCTATAAATTAGGTCGTGATATGGAGCGTAAGGCGAAGAATGTGTTTGGAGAGGATTCTACATATACTGAGTATGTTACGATAATAACACTAACTCATACATTTCATGCTGAAGATGTTGCACGCAAGTATGTAGAAGAGAGTATGCCTATGGGATTCTATGCGAATAACTACTTCTCCGACAATTACACTAAGGATTCGACTGCTTATTGGTCTATAGCTAATACATTTGCTATTACGTTGGATGAGGAATTTAATCGTTTGATGCGGTTTGGCCTTTCGGCATACGTGAAGTATGATGTGCGCCATTATGGTATGGGAATTAAGAATAGGGAAGACACCGTAAGATTTGATAACTCATATTCTCATAACTTGATATTGGGTGCAAACTTATTTAAGCGTGAAGGTAAATGGATTAAGTATGACATCGACGGACGCATCTATCTTATTGGTCCACACATTGGTGAGTTCGACCTTGATGGACGTTTTGATTTTGATTTCAGAGTAGGGCGTGAGCCGTTGGCTATTATGGCTGCAGCAGGATTTCGTAATTATTCGGCATATCATCAATATCGCTATTATGAAAGTAACCACTTCCGTTGGAGCGATTTAGACTTCAACAACTCGTTGGCATTAGATATCAAGGGACGCATCAGTTTACCTAAACGCAATATTTTGGTTGGTGTACAGTTCCAAAATCTCACTAACTATGTATATTTGAATGAGAAATGTATGCCTACTCAACACGATGGTAATGTGCAAGTATTAGCAGTGGATGTATTGGCAAAGTTAAAAGCATGGAGATTTCATTTAGATATGCAGGCTGTGTATCAGTTGACTGGCAATCGCAATATTTTGCCTTTGCCTGATGTGGCTTTGTATGGCAATTTCTATTATATGGATAAGTTTTTCAAGGTGTTGACTGTGCAATTAGGTGCTTCGGTGCGCTATCATACAGCTTATTATGGTAATGCTTATATGCCTGCTTTAGGACAATTTTATTTGCAGAAAGAATTGTTGGTAGGTAACTATCCAGAGATGAATGTTTATGCCAATTTCCACTTAAAAACAGTACGATTCTTCGTTCAATACTATCACTTGAATAAGGGTTTATTTGGTGGAACTAACTATCTCTCTATGCCTAACTATCCAATCAATCCAGGCACATTCCAATTTGGCTTGAGTTGGAACTTTTGGGAATAATGATAGTAAATGGTATAAATAAAAAAGCAGAAAGATATTGAATGGTCTTTCTGCTTTTTTATTTGATTTAATTTAATGTGATGAGATTAGCGTAAGCGATCAAGAGAACGAACGAGAGCTTCATCTTTAGCGATTGCACGGAGAGCAAGATATGTTAGGATGGCACTAATAAAAGGTAGAATAATAGGCCAAGAGAGAGTTGTGCTATCCATTGGATTTTGTTGAAGTATAACATAGCGAGTAAAGAAGAAAATAGCATAGTAACCAATTAGAAGTACCATGTTGAAACTAGAGAAACGCATTTGAATTACGCGCCATTTATATGTAAATATTGTAAATATAGCAATTAAAAGAATAACTATATTTGTTATTGTTAACCACATAGTTACACCATTGAGATGAAATCCGCCTTGTTCGACAGGATAGAATCCACGGAGAGTTGAGAGTGCATAGTCGATACCTTCAGGTGAGATTGTTCGCATTGAAGGTAAGAAAAGAGTGAAGCTCATTGCGATTACAATGATGAGTAGATAGAGTGTTTGAATGCGTTGAATCATAATTTTAATAGTAAGTAGTTAGTAATGAGTAGTTAGTTAAGTACTAACTCGTTGTTTATTATTGTTTTTTGAAGAAAGAGAATAGTCCTTTCTTTTTTGTTTCTTGAGGTTGATTTTCGAGATAGCGAGCTGCATCGGCTGATGTTTCATTGTACTTTATCATTCGGTAGATTATGCCCCAATCGGGTAGTCCACCAAGATTGCGATCGTCAATCCACATGTCTGCAGTAAGTTTGCGTGGTGTAGTATTATCCCAAGTTTCTTCAGGATAATTTTTATTTACGGCATAGAATTCAAGTCCGCGTTCACGGCAGTAGTTGACTGCATCATTGAGAAGTTCGCCTTCGCGTACAGTCCAGAGGATCAGCTGATGATGACATTCGTTTTGAAGACGTTTGAGCACGTCGATAGCAAATGGAATTGGTTTTCCAATGGCAGGGTAGGCATGTTCTACGATTGTGCCATCGAAATCTACGGCTATAGTCATATTTTAGTAATTGTGTTTTTAGTTTTCTGTAGAGTTTTCGTCTGTTGTATCTTCGATGTTTTCTTCAGTTGGGGTTAGAGGAGTAAGGTCGGCATTAATGCGTTTTTCGGTTGGTTTACAGATTATTAAGCCTATCATACAAATACCTGCTACCCAAAAGAGATATTTGACTTGGAATACGTAAATACCAAAAATAGAAGCAATTAGTCCAATTGTTATGATTGCGAGGCGGAGTACCCCATAGATTTTATAATAGTATTCGCGTGAACCATCATCAGGAATTTGTTTGAGGCGTTTTACTCCGAAACTGAAGAGTTTGAATGATAATGGGAATGAAAGAATTACATACCAAAGGATGATGGTGTAGTAGGTGATAGAGGCTTGGCTATCGGCGTTGAAGTAAATACCTTTGTGGTATGTTAGGTGGTAGCCTATCATGGCTGAAATAATTGTAAGGAGTAATGTGAGATAGTAGGTGATAGTTAGAATGTGTTTTGGGTGTTTCATAATGTGTAGTTATTGTATTTTATTGATAGTTTTGAAGGTTGCTTGAGGGTTGCTTGCAGTATGCTGTATCCTATATTTAAATATAGGAGGGGGTTATTGTATTTTAGTGTTATTTGTTATTGTATTTTATACGATTAGTAATTGAGCGTCCGAGAGTGATTTCATCGGCATATTCGAGGTCATCGCCAATGGCAACTCCACGTGCTATTGTGGTTATAGTTACTGGTAAGTGTGCAAGCTTGCGATAGATATAGAAACATGTTGTGTCGCCTTCCATATTTGGACTAAGAGCAAGTATGACCTCTTTGATGTTGCCTTGTTCGACGCGCTCAATAAGTGAAAATATTTCTAGGTCGTTGGGAGATATGCCATTCATTGGGGATATGACTCCACCGAGAACATGATAAGAACCATGGTATTGGGCTGTATTTTCGATGAGCATAACCTCTTTGATTGATTCGACAACGCAGATTGTGGTTTTGTCGCGTTTAGGGTCAGAGCATATTTCACATATTGGTTTGTCGGAAATATTGTGACATTCTTCGCAATACTGAATATTTTCGCTCATTTCGCTAATGGCAGATATAAATTTGTTGGCATTAGCTGGGCCTTGGCGGAGTATATGCAAAGCCATACGGAGAGCAGATTTGCGTCCGATGCCAGGTAGTGAAGCAAATGCATTTACTGCATTTTCAAGTAGTTGCGAAGAATATTTTTGTATCATAAATAAAGTACAAAGATACTTATTTTAATTTAAAATTCATAATTTATTGTACATAAATTTATATTTAAATTATTTTTACTAACTTTGCAGTATGAAAAACAATTATTTATTATTACTTTTAATAACCTTATTATTAGTTGGTTGTGTGTCTCAACGGAGACGACTAAGAGGAGGAGAAAGATACGAATCGGAGATAATTGTTGAACCAGATACAACAATTGTGCCTATTTTTGATCCTGCTATATTATATGTGTTAGCAAGGGAGTATGAAGGTGCGCAAGATACATTGCGTAGTATGGGTGAATATGTAGAAGAACGATTGATAGAGCTGTATCCTGAACAAGCTTATAGAGGTATGATGTCGAAAATGGCAGATGCAACTATGAGTTATTTGCAAGGGGTTCATCGGTTGCCTCAATATAGGGCAAATACAATTGATGGTCTTATGATATCATCGCCTAATGAGGTGTATTTCAATTCGGTTTCAGATTCAGCAGAAGTAGAGTTAATGCAGATGACAGAGGCAGAAGCTTCTATTTTCTGGGATTTGAATAATTTGGCAGATGCTGAAAATAAGGTGAGATTGGTAGATTTTGATAGTATAAGTGCTTTTGATAGCGAATGGGGATTGAAGACTGTACTGATGGGCGATGAGATTCCGTATATTGCAAAAGAGGAGTGGGCTATGTCGTTTGTGAGTATGGGTGTTGCGTCATCTACGATTTATCGTATAATACAGGCAAAGGCGAGAGCGGAGTATGTTGCTCGTCATTTTTATAAAATCAATACAAGTTATGGTAAGCGAGGCGATGCTTATAAGCATATATTTGTAAATCTTCTTTTACGTAGATATACTACGTCACGAATAGCTTGGCTTGTAATGGATGTATATTGGGAGCGAGCAAGTATTAATAGTCCTTGTGATAATGTGATGGATTTTCATAATAACCTTGTAGGTCGTGAATATCAGTATAATAATTTGTTAGGAGGTAGTGATGATTGGCGTGAATGGGCATATAATTTGCGTGATTTTATTAATGACACAACACGAAATGCTGAATTTATGAATTGGAGATTGGATACACCTTCTTTGATTGTGAATGAAGAGGAAAAGAGAGTTAATCCTAATAAATATATTTATTGGAGTAAAGATTCGGAGTCTTTGGAGTCAATAAAGAAAAATAAATAGTTTAAATAAAAAACAGGCTAACTTGATCAAGTTAGCCTGTTTTTTATTGTTTATATGTGAGTTATTACTCCATAGACGCGAGATATTTTTCAGCTTCCATAGCTGATTTACAGCCAGAAGCAGCAGCGCAGATTGCTTGACGATAGATTGGGTCAGCAACGTCGCCAGCAGCGAATACACCTGGTACATTTGTAAGAGGGCGGAATGGTTCAGTAAGAATGTAGCCTTCTTCGTTAGTGTTGATGTATTTTTTGAAGATGTCGCTGTTAGGGTGGTGACCGATAGCGAGGAAGAATCCATCGATTTTGATATCAACGATTTCTTCGTCAGCTTCGCCTTTGCGTTTGATGAGTTTAGCACCTTCGAGGAGGTCTTCACCATAGAGGCTTTGAGTGTTGTGTTCGAAGAGAACTGTGATTTTTTCGTTTTTGAATACGCGGTCTTGCATTACTTTAGATGCACGGAGGAATGGTTTACGCACGATGAGGTAAACTTTTTCGCAAAGACCAGCGAGGTAGCATGCTTCTTCGCAAGCAGTGTCGCCACCACCTACTACTGCAACTGTTTTTTTGCGGTAGAAGAAACCGTCGCAAGTAGCACAAGCTGATACGCCTTTACCCATATATTTTTGTTCATCGGCAAGACCGAGGTATTTAGCACTTGCACCAGTAGCGATGATAACTGTGTCGGCTTCGATGATTTTTTCGCCGTCGATAGTAAGTTTTTTAGGTGAGCAGCTAAAGTCAACGTCAGTGATGCAACCGAAACGCACGTCAGTACCAAAGCGTTCAGCTTGAGCGCGAAGGTCAGCCATCATAAGGTTAGCATCAATACCTTCAGGATAACCTGGGAAGTTTTCGATTTCAGTTGTTTGTGTCAATTGACCACCAGATTGCATACCCTCGTAGAGTACAGGAGCAAGGTTAGCGCGTGAAGCGTAGATTGCGGCTGTGTAGCCTGCAGGGCCTGAGCCAATGATAAGGCATTTTACTTTTTCGTTCATAATTATATTAATGATTAGTTATTAACGATATTTGTATCGTTGGTATACTTGAGCACGCAAAGTTACGATATTTTTGTCATATTGGCAAGTCTTTTTGTTTAATTTGCAAGCCAATTTTCAGGATTCTGTATTTCGGTGTCTTTGTAGAGCATGAAATATAGTTCAGTTTTGTTGTCGTTCTCCGTGTCGGTGAAGACTTTACCTATCTTTTGTTTAGTTGATATTTTGTCGCCAACTTTCACATAAAGTGTTACAAGATTGGAATATACGGTGCGGTAGTTGCCATGTTTTACGATAACTGATTGGTTGCTACCTGGCACAGAGAAACATTGTGTTACTTCGCCTTCGAATACGGTACGGGCATCAGAGCCAGCTGGTATTTGGAAGTATGTTCCTTTGTTGTTTATCTGCACTTTGTCGAGGAAAGGGTGTGGTTGCACGCCAAAGTGTCCGCTGATAAATCCTTTTTCTACAGGGCGAGGTAGTTTGCCTTTGTTGGCTTCGAAGTTGCCAGCCACGAGTTTCTCTTCTTTGCTGAGTTCGTATGGGTCTTTTTTGCCTTCTTGTTTAGCTTTTTTTGCTGCCTCATCTTTTTGTCGTTTGATTTCGGCGGCAATCATGTCTTGGATTTTTTGATTGAGTTTATCGGCTTTTTTTTGTTGTTCTTTTTGTTTTTGTTTGAGTGATGATTCTTTCTTTTTTAGTGATGCTAATTCGTCGTTGCGTTTTCTGCGTTGTTGTTCAAGTCGTTGTTGTTCGAGTTCTTTTGCGCTAACGGCGGTCTCTTTTTGTATGCGGTTTTCGGTTAGTAGTTCTTCTTCGGTTTTGAGTTGTTGTGTGATTTTTGCTATTTCTTGAGCTTGATATTTGCGGTTAGCGGCTACTTGTTGTAGATAGCGGAAGCGTCGGAGGGCTTGGTTGAAGTTATCTGCTGACACTATAAATAGGATGGGCGAGAAGTATTTGTGGTGCGAATATAGGGCGCGAGTAGTTTGGGCGTACTCATCGCAGAGGCGTTCGAGGCGTTCTTGATGTGATAGGCGAGATGCTTGAAGAGATGAGATGTTTTCGTCGAGCAATCCGATTTCTTTGTTGAGTGCGTTGATGTAGTTTGCGCTCTGTTTGATAGAACGTTTAAGTAGGTTTAGTTTATTTTCCGTACCCTTTTTGTTTTTTTGTGTCTCGTTGAGTAGGCGATTTGTTACGGCAAGTTCATCGAGAGCTTTTTTCTTTTCAGCTTCCAGCTCTTTGATAGTTTGAGCATTTAGGCTGATGCAGAATGTAGAAAGGGTGAAATATAGTAGAGTAGTAAGTAGTTTTTTCATATATGATTTTACATAAAAATTCATTGTACAAAATTATAAAAAAAAATTGATATAGTCATAGTTTCTTCGAAAAATAATTTATTGTGATTGAAGAAATGTGTGTTTAGGTTAAATGTGTTTATATTTTTGGTAAAAAGGAATTAAATTTATAGTGAATTTTAGGTGAGGTGATGTAGTTTTAGGGTTATGTGTACATAAGGTTATAGTATATTTATAGTATGTTTATAGTATATTTATCATATATTTATAGTATATTTATAGTATGTTATAGATAAGGGATGGATAGGGTTATTTGTTGGTTTAGTTGAATGGTTGTTTAGTTTGATTAAGTGTGGTCTGTTTAGATATTTTAGTTGAGGGTTCGAATGTTGTAGTGTGAGAATGATTGGAATTTTGAGTGTAAGAGGGTTGCGGATTTGGAGTTTTGTAGTATTTATTGGGGAAGTGAGGGTGTTAGTAAGTTTTTTTGAAAAAGTTTAGGTTTCTTTTGGATTTTTATGAAAAATATAGTACATTTGCAAGGTGATTTATTGTCCGAGATGTGCGATTTTGGAAAACTTTTTTGAAAATGATTTACAAAAAGTTAACCAAAATAGTTTAGGGTTTAGAGTGTAGAGTATAGAGAACTTTCGGTGTTTGATTTTCAACATAAGTTCGTGATTTTACGTTTGCGGATTGATAAATTATAATTTTTGTTCTCGTACTTTTGTATTAAAGAAAACAATAAAAAATATATATACCGTGGAACCTAAGAAATTTAATGAAGAAGAGGCTCGAGTAGCTTCGAAAGAGTACTTTGGCGGCGATGAATTGGCTGCTCAAGTATGGGTGAATAAGTATGCCTTGAAGGATTCGCAAGGTAATTTGTATGAACGTACGCCTGCTGATATGCATTGGCGTTTGGCTAACGAGATTGCGCGTATTGAGGAGAAATATCCTAATCCGATTAGTGCGCAACAGTTGTTCGACTTGTTCGACCACTTCCGTTATATCGTACCACAAGGTAGTCCGATGACAGGTATTGGTAACAACTTCCAAGTATCATCGTTGTCGAATTGTTTTGTGATTGGCGTGGATGGTTTAGCTGATTCGTATGGTGGTATTTTCAAAATAGACGAAGAACAAGTGCAATTGATGAAACGTCGTGGTGGTGTAGGACATGATTTGACTCATATTCGTCCAGAGGGTTCACCTGTGAAAAATTCGGCGTTGACATCGACTGGTATTGTGCCTTTCATGGAACGTTACTCGAATTCGACTCGCGAGGTGGCGCAAGGTGGTCGTCGTGGTGCGTTGATGCTTTCGGTGGCTATCAAACACCCTGACTCTGAGAAATTCATTGATGCTAAAATGGTGCAAGGTAAGGTGACTGGCGCGAATGTGTCGGTGAAGATTGATGATGACTTTATGCGTGCCGTGGAAAGCGAAGAGGAATATACACAACAATATCCTGTATATTCGAATAGTCCGATGATTACTAAAAAGACTAATGCTAAGGCTTTGTGGGACAAAATTATCCATAACGCATGGAGTAGTGCTGAGCCTGGTGTTTTGTTCTGGGATACTATAATTCGTGAGTCGGTGCCTGACTGCTATGCAGACCTTGGTTATCGCACTGTTTCGACTAACCCTTGCGGTGAAATTCCGTTGTGTCCTTATGATAGTTGTCGTTTGTTGGCTATTAACCTATATTCATACGTAGAGAATCCGTTCACGGCTGAGGCTAAATTCAACTTTGATTTGTTCCGCAAACATGTTGGTTTGGCTCAACGTATTATGGACGACATTATTGACCTCGAAATCGAGAAAATCGAGAAGATTCTCGCTAAAGTACAATCTGACCCAGAGGATAACATCGTGAAACGCACTGAGTATGAGTTGTGGGAAAAGATTATGGATAAGACATTGAAGGGTCGTCGTACTGGTGTGGGCGTGACTGCCGAAGGTGATATGTTGGCTGCATTGGGATTACGCTACGGAACTGAAGAAGCTACTGAATTCTCGGAAAAAGTGCATAGTGTGATAGCTGTAGAGGCTTACCGCTCGAGTGTACAAATGGCTAAAGAACGTGGAGCATTTGAGGTGTATGATGCTAAACGCGAAGAGAATAATCCATTTGTAGCGCGTATTAAGGCACAAGATGAGGCGTTGTATGAAGAGATGGTGAAATATGGTCGTCGCAATATTGCTTGTTTGACTATTGCTCCTACTGGTACAACAAGTATCATGACACAAACAACATCGGGTATCGAGCCTGCGTTTATGCCAGTGTATAAACGTCGTCGCAAAGTGAATCCTAACGATGTGAACGTGCGTGTAGACTTTGTTGATGCTGAAGGAGATGCATTTGAAGAGTATATCGTATTCCACCATAAATTCGCAGAATGGATGCGCGTGAATGGTATTGACACAGAGAAAAATTATACTCAGGAGGAATTAGACGAAATTGTAGCTCGCTCACCTTATTATAAAGCTACATCTAACGACATTGACTGGTTGCAAAAAGTTAAGATGCAAGGTCGTGTACAGAAATGGGTTGACCATAGCATTAGTGTGACTATCAACTTGCCTGCTACA
Organism: Candidatus Aphodosoma sp.; assembly: GCA_045658305.1. Classification (GTDB taxonomy): domain Bacteria; phylum Bacteroidota; class Bacteroidia; order Bacteroidales; family Paludibacteraceae; genus Aphodosoma. The sequence continues at coordinate 52,187 of JAZOUT010000116.1, forward strand.
GCAACAGAAGAACTTGTGTCGCAACTTTACCTCGAAGCATGGAAATCTGGTTGTAAAGGATGTACTATCTATCGTGATGGTTCACGTTCGGGGGTATTAGTGTCGGTATCGAAAAAAGATGAAGAGAAAAAAGATGATAAACGCTGCGTTTGCTTCTCTATGTCGGAATACGAACGTCCTAAAGAATTGAATTGCGACATTGTGCGATTCCAGAATAAAAAAGAGAAATGGATAGCATTCGTAGGTTTAAAAGACGGTCGTCCTTACGAAATCTTTACTGGTATTGCCGACGACGAAGAGGGTATTTTATTGCCTAAATCGGTAACTGAAGGTAAGATTATTAAGACTACCGACGACGAAGGCAATCGTCGCTACGACTTCCAATATAAGAATACACGTGGCTATAAAACTACAGTCGAGGGACTTTCGCACAAGTTTGACAAAGAGTATTGGAATTATGCAAAATTGATTTCGGGTGTGTTGCGCTATGGTATGCCTATCGACCAAGTGGTGAAATTGGTAGGTAGTCTTCAGTTGGATAGCGAATCTATCAATACATGGAAAGCTGGTGTTGAACGTGCTCTTAAAAAATATATTCCTGACGGTACACAAATGGAGTCTATGGAGTGTCCTGAATGTCATCAACACACAATTGTGATGAAAGAGGGTTGTCTCGTTTGTAGCAACTGTGGATACTCTAAATGCGGAGGATAGGATTATGGTTTCTTTTAAATTGTATTGTCCGACTAAATTTGGACAGAATTTATATATAAAAATAGGTGATGAGATGCACGCCATGTCGTATTATCACAATGCGGTGTGGACTGCCGAACTCGAATTGCCTAAATCAAAGGCTATTCGCTACCAATATGTGTTGGTAAATGCCGATGACACACAGTTGCTTGACTCGCCAAAATATCGCTATTTGCCTGCTCATGAGGGAGATGTAGATGTAGAAGACGAATTTGGCTATCGCGAAGTACGCTCGGTATTTGAAACTAAGGCGTTCACAGAATGTCTTATGCGTCAAAAAGATGAAAAGGCATTGCCTAAACTCAAAAAAGGCGAGGTGCTCTTGATGCTTAATGCGCCTGGTGTATTGCCTGAACAAGGTGTGGCTATGCTTGGTAATCAAGAGTTTCTTGGCAATTGGGATGAGTCACGCAAAGTGATACTTACGCCATCGGTAGGAGGCTGGTGGTATACTAAATTGCCTGCTAACGCATATCTTACTCATGCTGAATACAAGTTTGTAGTCTATGATCGTGCTACTAATGCTGTAGTTAAATGGGAATTGGGCGAAAACCGACGTATGCCGTTGGTGTCTGGTTCTAAAGTGTTTACCAATTCTATTCGTATTGACTATAATTGGCATGGTACAGGTGTCGCTATCCCTGTATTTTCGTTGCGTAGTAAAAAAGGTTGGGGCGTAGGTGAATTCTTAGATTTGAAACGCATGGCTGATTGGGCTGTGGCTCGTGGTCAAAAGTTGATTCAAATTTTGCCTATCAACGACACAACTTCGACTCGTACTGACCTCGATTCTTATCCTTATCGCGCTAACTCAGTATATGCTCTTCACCCTATGTATCTCAACATGGAGGCATTGGGCAGATTGGATAGCTCTTCGAAGATGAAGGAGTATCGCGCTAAGGCTAAAGAACTTAACGAGTTATCTGCTATCAACTATTCGGCTGTAAACGAACTCAAATGGAACTATATCCGTGATATTTTTATTGAAAAATATGACGAAATTGTTGCCGACAAAGAGTTCAAAGCATTCGTGAAAGAGAATGCTCATTGGTTGAAAGATTATGCTGTATTCTCTTGTCTAAGAGATAAGTATAATACTGATAAATACTCAGAGTGGGGCGAATATGCCGAATATTCAGAAACTAAACGAGAGGCGTTTATTAAAAAGAATAAAAAGGCTGTTGAATTGTACTATTTTATTCAATTCTCGCTCGATGCTCAACTATGTGAGGCTATCAAATATCTACATTCGAAAGGGGTAGTAGTGAAAGGAGACTTGCCTATCGGTATCAGTGCTACAAGTGTGGATGCGTGGGTGAATCCACGACTATTCAACCTCGATAAACAAGCCGGTGCACCACCTGACGATTTCTCAGTAACTGGTCAAAATTGGGGTTTCCCAACTTACAATTGGGCTGAGATGGCCAAAGATAAATATGCGTGGTGGATGTCTCGTTTCCAAAATATGGGTCGCTATTTTGATGCTTTCCGTATTGACCATATCCTTGGATTTTTCCGTATTTGGGAAATTCCTACAGATTGTGTATGGGGATTGTTAGGCTATTTTAATCCTACGATGCCTTTGTCAGTCTCAGAGATAGAGCACTATGGTTTTTGGTTCGACCGCGACCGTTATACTATACCGTATGTAACAAAACATAATTTATATAGTCTATTCGCAGAAAACACAGAAGAGATTATTGGTGCATATTTCAACAATCGTAGTCATGATCGTTATGTCTTTAAACCTGAATACGACACACAACGTAAGTTGGAAGATAGTTTTGTACGTAATGGTTTATTACCAAAACACGCTGATATTCTCGACAAATTGTTGTCGCTCTATTGTGAAGTGATTTTTATTGAAGACCGCGCAAATGCTGGCTATTATCACCCTCGTATCAATGTGATGAAATCGCAATCTTTTGCTGAATTGTCAGACCACGAAAAATGCTGCATCCAACGTATCCATGATGAATATTTCTATCATCGACACACTAATCAATGGAGTTCAGAGGCTATGCGCAAATTGCCTGCTTTGTTGAATACTACTGATATGTTGGTTTGTGGCGAAGACTTAGGTATGGTGCCTGCTTGTGTGCCTGATGTGATGAGTCAACTTCAAATTCTCTCACTTGAGGTGCAACGTATGCCTAAAGAAACTACTCAACGTTATGTAAACCTCGATACAGTGCCTTATCTCTCGGTTTGCTGTACAGGTACGCACGACACAAGTCCTATGCGTATGTGGTGGCGCGAAAATCGTGAGAATACTCAATGGTTCTATAACAATGTTTTACATCAAGGTGGGGTAGCTCCAGAGGATTTATCAGCTGAGCTTGCACAACAAATTGTCGATATGCACGTTAATAGTAAAAGTATGTGGGCTATATTGCCTTGGCAAGACTATATGGCTTGTGATGGTGTAAATCGTTTTCCAAACCCTGATGCAGAACGCATTAATAACCCAAGTAATCCTCGCCATATATGGTGTTGGCGTATGCATAAAGAATTATAAATTAATCTAAAATAATACACTATGAAAAAATTTATTTTATCTGTATTGGTTGTTTTTATGGCAACTGTGATGGTTTTTGGTCAAGCAAAAACTGAAAGAGAAATTAAAAATTTGTTCGCACAAATTGAGAAAACTCAAGATGATGGAAAAAGAACTCAATTAGCAAATCAAATTCAACACAAAATGATTGATGCTATTTTTGAGGCTGAAGATTTCTTTTATGATTTCCCATCTTTGAAGAATGTTGGTAAAATATTATCTTCAGATAATCAAATTCACATGTACACATGGAATATTTTGTTGACAGATGGAACACCATTGTATTTTGCAGTTATTCAACATTATGACTTTGGCGGTATTTATGTATTATCGCAAAGTGAGCCTATTGTACCTGCAACAACAGGATATGTGGCTGAAGCAAATTGGTATGGTGCTTTGTACTATGATATTCACCCAATTAAATTTAAAGATAAAGAGATGTATATGGTATTTGGTCTTATGACATCAACAGATGGTGAAACTCAACATAAAGTTATTGATGTAATGGCATTTACTAAGAAAACAGTGAAAATGGGTGCTCCATCGTTTATCACTCCTTGGACAGGTAAGAAAAAACAACATCGTGTTGTGTTTACATATGACAAAAATGCTCAAATGACATTAGATTATAACAAGAAAAAGAAGATGATAACATTTGATCACTTGTCACCAGTTCGCACAACATCTAAAGGTGTAGAGGTATTGGGTCCTGATATGTCATACGACGCTTTGATTTACAAAAAGGACATTTGGACATACAAAGAAGATGTTAGCGTTAAAAACAAAAAAGAGAAAAAAAGCAAAAAGTAATTTAAAAGTTTATAGTATGGAGTATAGAGTGTAGAGATACTACGGTACTAAACTCTTAATTCTCAATTCTCAATTCTAATACTATGTTTACAACACAAGATGTTCAACAATTTGAGTCTATCGGTATTACTTTAGAAAAAGCTGAAACTCAAGTAAATGACCTCAAGAATGGTTATCCTTTCTTGAAAATAAAAGGTGCTGCCGCTATTGGTGATGGCGTTTTGTGCCTTGATGATAAAGAACGTGAGCAACTTATTGCTGACTGGAAAGAGTATCTCAAAGGCGATGGCGAAATCATCAAAATGGTGCCTGCATCTGGTGCAGCAAGTCGTATGTTTAAGGACTTGTTTGAGTTCGAAAACTCTGATGCAACAGAACCGAATAACGCATATATCGAAAAATTCTTCGTAGAACGCGAAAATTTTGCTTTCTACGAAGCTCTTAATCGTGTATGTATTGCTGAAGAGGGCAAATCTATTCAAGAATTGGTTGATGAAAAACGTTATAAAGACATTGTTCGTCTCCTTCTTCACAAAGAGGGTCTCAACTATGGCTCATTACCAAAAGGTTTGTTGCAATTCCACAAATATCCTCAATATGTGCGCACTGCGTTTGTAGAACACCTCGTTGAGGGTGCTCTTTATACTAACAATCGCAACAATGAGGTGAAAATCCACTTCACTGTGTCGCCTGAACACATAGAGTTCTTTAAACAACACCTTATGAGCGAACTTCCTCGCTATGAGGATTTGTTCAAAGTGCGCTATAACGTAACTTTCTCTATTCAAAAACCTTCGACCGATACGCTTGCCGTTGGTCTTGATGGTGCCCCTTTCCGTAACGAAGATGGTTCAATCCTCTTCCGCCCAGGTGGTCATGGTGCTCTTATCGAGAACCTTAACGACCTTGATGGCGATGTTATCTTCATCAAGAATATTGACAATGTGGTGCCTGACCGTTTGAAACAAGCAACTATCGATTATAAACAAGTTATCGCTGGTCTTCTTGTGCGTGTACAAAGCCAAATCTTTGGTTTCTTGAACGAACTCGAAGGTGAAGTTTCTGACGAACGTCTTACTATTATGCTTGCATACGCAGAACAGGTATTGTGCATCGCCTCTGATAAAGTTAAGAATATGTCGGATCTCGAATTGAAAGAGTATCTCCGTAATAAGTTCAATCGCCCTATCCGTATCTGCGGTATGGTGAAGAACGAAGGCGAACCTGGTGGTGGTCCTTATCTCACTTATAATAGCGATGGAACTACTTCACCTCAAATTCTCGAAAGCTCACAAATCGATAAAAATAACCAAGAAGCTGTTGATTGCATGAAAAACTCAACTCACTTCAATCCTGTTGATTTGGTTTGTGCAGTACGCAACTACAAAGGCGAGAAATTCAACCTTCTCAATTATGTTGATCCTAAAACTGGTTTCATCTCTATGAAATCTAAAAATGGTATCGACATTAAGGTGCTCGAACTTCCTGGTCTTTGGAATGGCGCAATGAGCGATTGGAATACTATCTTCGTAGAAGTGCCTATCGAAACTTTCAACCCAGTGAAATCAGTCAACGACTTGCTTCGTGATCAACATAGATAAATCCTTTCGATGGGTATCTAAAAAATATTTTGATACTACATTCGCACGACTATTCCTCATTATTTCGTTAGGTGTCATCGTGGCTGAATATACTACGTTTGCTACTAACATTTTTCTTGTTGCGATAGTCGTAGGATTGTTTTTTATGATATTTTCCACTTTCCGAGTTAATCAACTCGGAAGGTGGATTTTTGTTTTATCATGGTCGCTATTTCTCTTTGGTGCGGGTGGTTGGTTATTGCGTCAAAAGCAAATGCCCGAACTTCCTTCTGACACTCACTCTTATATCGTTGAACTGAAAACTACACCTATCTTAAAAGGTTCATACTATCGTGCCGAAGCGGAAATAATTTATGCAAATGACTCTGTTGTCGAAAATTTGATAGGGCATAATGTACTAATGAATATCTATACCGATTCATTGCTCAATACACCACAATTATGCGATAGATATTTAATTAATACCAAAATACTTCGTCCCAACAATGGCGGACTAGATGGATTCGATTATGGTAAATATCTTGCTCGTAATGGGCTTTGTGGTGCTACTTATCTTTATGGTAACAATATAAAGTATCTCTCTACTGAGCAACCCAGTGGATTTATTCAGCGCAGCTATCTATTACGTGATAAACTTATTCGGCAATTAGAATCAATAGGACTGGAGGGTAGTCAGTTAGCCATTATTTCGGCTATCACTTTGGGCGAAAAGGGTTTGCTATCTAACGATGTGCGTGATACCTTCTCTGCCACTGGGGTGTCGCATATTTTGGTTGTTAGCGGTATGCATGTAGGCTTTATATTCTTGATTATTATGTGGTTGATGAGTATAATATCGTATCGTCGTAGGTGGATTGTAGTTGTATTAGGGTTGATAGTATTGTGGTCGTATGCTTTACTTACAGGATTAGCTCCTTCGGTTGTACGAGCTACGTTTATGTTCTCTATGATGCTCTTATTTAGAGTTATGGGCGAGAAATATCGGGTAAAACATGCTCTATGTCTCTCCGCTACAATCCTAATTCTTATCAATCCTAACGTACTTTTCAACGTAGGTTTTCAACTCAGTTACCTGGCAGTCTGTGGTATTGTATATTTCTATCCGTTGTTCTATAAACGAATATCTACCATCAAATCACGACCTCTGCGTTGGATTCTTTCATCCGTTGCGGTTACAGTATCGGCTCAAATCTTTACATTACCAATAGTGATATACAATTTCAACCAATTCCCTATATATTTTATTCTCTCTAATCTTTTCGTTACAGCCTTTGCACCTTTTCTGTTTCTTGGTGGAATAGCATTGTTGCCTTTGAGTTACATTCCTTTTTTCGGTGTTGGAGCTGGCTGGTTAATGAATTATGTAGTGATAATATTCGAGTATATAATCCACCTAATTGTATCCATACCATTTTCAACAATTAAAATATATCTCTCACTTCTCGAAGTCATTTGCCTCTATTTTGTTATCTTTTGTGGCATCAATTGGGTAGAGTTGCGTAATGTCTTTGCGGAGCGATTTAAAGTGCCGTTATATTTCTCTATTTCAGTGCTTTTATTTGCGTTTGTAGTATTGGTTAGCGACATATACTATTCTCAACGTAAGGTGCTTATTATCCCAGAAACCAATCGTTTGGTAGTGAATCTTTTTGGTGGCGATGAGAATCTTTTATTCACTAATCATCCTGACTTTGCCACCGAACGCCTTGAGCGCACTTGGCTCAAATATTCGTGCTCTGAGCCAACTATTATAACTGATACTGCACTTAGAGTCAATGCTTTTACATTTAAAAGCGAATCATATCTTATTCTTCGTGATAATATATTTCGTTATCGCCAAAATAATGGACAACCACTTGATGTTGACTGCCTTATCATTGATCGTGGAGTATATCCATCCGAACGACTATTTACAGAATTCATTCTTCCAAAACGAGTAATCCTCACCGCCGGAGTATGGCATGGCTACCTCGAAAAATACAAAAAACTTATGGAAGAAATAGGAATTCAATATCACATAATTGCTGAATCGGGTGCCGTTGTTATAATTCAATGATTTTAACTTTCTTCAAATTCCGCAAGTCCTCATAAATGTTTTTATAATTAAAGATATAGTATATTGTTGTTTTTTATATTTTGAACATAGGGTTATAGTATGTTTATCTTATATTTATCCTATATTTATAGTATATTTATCTTATGTTTATAGTATGTTATAGATATGGGGCAGTTAAGGAATAAGTAATAAAAAAATTGAAGTAAGAAATAGTGAGAAAAATATTTTTTGTGCGAATGGTTGTTTTGTGAATTTATTTTTGTATCTTTGTAGCCGACATAGCAATTAGGGTGGGTCATCCTTGATTGTAAATTATAGCATTTTTGCTCATTTCTTCTGTTAACGAAATTTGGCGATTTTAGAGACTGAAGGAATAAGTTAAAGAATGCTCACGTTCTGTATATAGCGGCGTGAGCTTAACTTATTCGTAGTCTCAAGGTCACGCCAAATACCAGTTAACAGCGAGAAGTTAAGTTCTCGCTTTTTTTGTATCCAATTTATAATTTATTAAAGTTGCGCCCGACACATATTTAGGGAAAATATTATGAAAAAATTGTTTTATCTTTCATTAATCATTATTCTCTTTTGCGGTTGTGAAGAAAAATGGTTTTGTGATTGTGACCGCAAAAATGAACCATTAGAATTAGGTGGACGTTCAAGTCGGTTTATTGTTGTAGAATTAAAAAATGAAGATTTAATTAATAACATATATGTTGTTCCTGATGACACAAAAACATACAACGAATTTGTTAATACAATACCTAATTCTCTCAATAACAATCCTTGTCCCTTTGTTCATATTGTAGGCAATAATTATTTGGTAAATTGGAATTGGCTTGTATCATACAATTTTTTTGATAATTTAGATGATAATTATATCATCTCAAACAAATGGGATGAATGGTACACTATTGATGCTATCAAAGAAAAAAAGGTTAATAAAAAACTAATAAAAAGAGTAAAATTCATTTTGGCTCACACAATAAATGATTATATAAAAAATAAAAATCTTGATATAATAATTAATGAGTATTTTGCAGATAATTTCAATTATCTTGGTAATTCACTTGATAAAAGAGATTTTATAATAACAGAAGAAAAATGGAATAATTTTTCTCAAGAAGAAAAAGAACACTATCTTGAAATATTTGATTCATATAATGAAATTTACAATAATGCAATAGAGGCATTAAAATATGTATTAAAGGAAAAAGATTCAAATAAATATTTCATTTACAAAAGGTATATATGGGAATAAATAACAAATTTATATAATCAGTTATATTTTTTAAATTAAAAATCAGCAGGCA